>NZ_LFJT01000004.1:0-201065 GCF_001682645.1 Delftia sp. JD2 | reverse complement strand
CCCCGCCGATGCGGGCGCGGCAGGCGGCAGCGCCACCAGCGTGGGCAGGCCCAGCCGGCCGACCAGGGCGTTGAGCCGCTGCAGCGCGCCGGCCGGGCGCCGCGCCAGCAGGAAGTCCATGGATTCCGGCAGGCGCCACCAGGCCAGGACCAGCACGCCCAGCGTCACGCAGCCGCCGAACAGGAAGACCGCGCGCCAGTCATGGCGCCCCAGCAGCCACACCGCGATGGAGCCGCCGATGCTGGCGCCCAGCGCGTAGCCCGTGGACTGCAGGGTGACGGCCAGGCTGCGCCAGCGCTGCGAGGCGTACTCGCTGGCAATCACGTTGCTGCAGGCCAGGATGCCGCCCACGCCCAGGCCCGTGAGCACGCGCAGCGCCGCAAGCTGGATGGCGCTGTGGCTGAAGGCCGAGCCCAGCATGCCCACGCCCGAGAGGGCCAGGCAGGCCAGGATCAGCGGCCGGCGGCCCAGCCGGTCGGCCCAGGGCGCGATCAGCAGCGATCCGCCCGCCATGCCGAACAGGCCTGCACTGAGCAGAAAGCCCAGCTGGGCTCCGCTGAGCTGCCAGTGCGCCGACACGGCCGAGGCCGTGAAGGCCATGACCAGCACGTCGAAGCCGTCGATCATGTTGAGCACCATGCACAGAGCTATGACCGACCACTGGAAGCGTGTCATGGGCCGCTGGTCGACGCTGGCGCGCAGGTCGGCGCTCATGGCCGCAGCTCCCGCAACGGGCAGTTGGACGATGCGGCGGCGCAAGGCCGCTGCAGCCATGGAACAGGGGTAGAGGCAGTCATCGTGGGTCTCCTTGGGTTGAAGCTCTGTGGGAGCTTTCTTGTGTTCTCAGCACATCATTACGTATGCTGAATGTGATTCAGTTTACTGAATGAAAATCTGCGCCAGATACCGGGATTTCCCCGATCAGGCGGGGCCGCGCAGACGCGGACGCGGAGGCGGCCGGGCCGCCGTCAGTCGGATGAGGAAGCGTCGAGGGTGTCGCGTGCGTCGTGCAACTGCACGAACTTGCGCAGCAGACGCTTGAACTCGGCCTGCTCTTGGGGTTCGAGCGCGGCCAGCATGCGCTCGTGCAGTTCGTGGACATTGGGCACGAAGCCGGCCAGCATGGTCTCGCCCTCGGCCGTGAGCGTCAGGCGCCGCTGGCGCCGGGGCAGGATCTCGCGCAGCACCCAGCCCTTGGCCTCCAGGCGCGCCGCGATGTCGGCCGTGGTGGAGTTGTCCAGCGCCACCAGCCGCGCCAGCGTCACCTGGTCGATGCCCGGCTTTTCCTGCAGCATGCGCAGGATGGCGTACTGCACGGGCGTCACGTCCGGCCCCAGCACGTCGCGGAACAGCTGCGCCGCGATCTGCTGCGCGCGCCGGATCAGATGGCCCGGCTGGTCGTAGAGGTCGATGGAAAGCGGGTCGGAGGCGGAGTGGACCATCGGTGGCGGCAGGCCTTGCGGCCCTGGGGTTGAAGCCCGCCGAGGTTACCCCATCCCCGGCACCGCCCGCGCCTGCTGGCCTGGCCATGCCGGCAGCCTCAGGCCACGGCGGCGGCAGGCTGGGCCGCTGCTGCGGCCACCGCCGCCGCCTGCTGCTCCTGCGCAATCCATTTGTCGATGACCTTGCGCGACTGCACGCCGCCCGCATCGATGTTGAGCTTGAGCAGCTTGCGGTCTGGGTGGGCACTGAGGTTGCGCTGCTGCAGCTCCAGCATCTGCAGGTCTTCGCTGAAGATCTTGTGCTGGCCCTCGCGGATGCGGTCGGTGACTTCGGCATCGCCCGGATTGAAGCGGCGCGCCATGCCCCAGAAGTACCACATGGACTCCTCGGTCTCGGGCGTGATGAAGTCCACCACCATGCTGTAGACCTTGTGCTCGTCGGGCGCGTCGTAGCCGCCGTGGCCTGCATGGGCTACGCCGACCTCGATCAGCACATGGCTGGGCGGGGTGAAGCGGCAGACCTGCCAGCGGTCCACGGGCACCTCGTCGGCCAGGCCGTTGCTGCGCAGCGCCATCTTCCAGAACGGGGGGGCGGGGATGTCGTTCATGAAGCGGCTGGTGACGACCTCGACATCGGCGCCCTCGCCGCGCGTCTCGGTCTTGCAGGGCGTCTCGTCGATCTCGGCCTGGCCGATGGAGCTGGCGTGCACATAGGTCTCGTGCGTCAGGTCCATGAGGTTGTCGATCATCAGCCGGTAGTCGGCCTGGATGTGGAACATGCCGCCGCCGTAGGCCCATTCGGGGTTGTCGTGCCAGGGCAGCTTCGGAATCAGGGCGGCATCGGCCAACGCCTTGTCGCCAGGCCAGACCCAGATGAAGCCGTGGCGCTCCTCGACGGGATAGCTGCGGATCTCGGGGAAGCCGCGCACGCGCTGGCCCGGCATGGCAATGGTCTTGCCGTCGCAGCCCATCTCCAGCCCGTGGTAGCCGCAGACCAGCTTGCCCTCGCAGACAAAGCCCAGCGACAGGGGCGCGCCGCGGTGCGGGCAAAAATCCTCCACGGCGGCAATGCCGTGCTGCGCGCGGTAGAACGCAATGCGCTCGCCGCAGATGCGACGGCCCAGCGGCTTGTCCTGGATCTCGTCGGACGTGGCGGCCACGTACCAGGTGTTCTTGGGAAATGTGCTCATGGGGGGTCTCCTTTATGGGTGGGGTCCGCAGTCCTTGGCGCTGCGGTGGCTGGGGCGCAGGCGGCCGAGGCCGCCGGCGCACATCAAGCGCAGATCAAGCGCGGATCAGACTCGAATCAGGCTCGGATCAACTGCACGCCAGGAACCGCATGGCTGCCGGGCTCGCTCACGGCCTCGCGCAGGTTGCGGCGCGCAATGCGCGAGTGCTCTTTCATCAGCGCCTCGGCCCGGGCGCCCTCGCGCGCGGCAATGGCGTCCAGCACCTGGCGGTGCTGGTCCTGGGCCACCATCAGGCTGTGGCGCGCACGCGGCGATTCGGCCCGCGCCAGCACAAAGCCCGAAGGCGAGGCGAAGGGCATGCGCACCACGCGCTCCAGCTCGCGCTGCATGACGCTGCTGCCGGCCATGGAGTGCAGCAGGTCGTGGAATTCGGAGTTCAGCGCCACATAGCGCGAGAAGGCCTCATCGCCCCAGTCGGCCGTCTCCAGCACACGGTCGATGGCATCCAGGCAGCGGCCGGCCTGCGCCAGCAGCGGCTCGGCCACGCCGCGCTCGGCCGCCCAGCGCGCGGCCAGGCCTTCCAGCGTGCCGCGCAGCTCGATGGCATCGGCCACATCGGCCTCGGAGAACAGCCGCACGCGGTAGCCGCGCCCGCCGGCCATGGCTTCGAGCAGGCCTTCCTGCTCCAGCCGCATCAGCGCGGCGCGCACCGGCGTGCGGGAGATGCCCAGGCGCTGCACCACGGTCAGCTCGGCGATGCGCTCGCCTGCGGGCAGTTCGCCCGCAAGAATCATCTCGCGCAGTTGCAGCTGGGCCTTGATGACCTGGGAGTGGCTTTCCGCTTCGGAGGCGGCGGGGGCAAGCTGGGGGCTCATGGGGCTTTGTCTGGATGGAATGGCGTGAATGTATACATCCAAGGCGATTAATGGTGCATTTTCCCGCAAAAACACGGGAAAACACCAATCAAATGTATACAACCAATCCCGGCAAAGACAGTGACCCGCCTGTTTGTATACATCGCCATGGCATCATGGCCGGCTCCCTTTTTCCCCTGCCGCTGCAACCCAGGAGGTCACCCTTGCCGACGTTTTCCCGACACCCCGCCATGGCCGCCCACATCCTCAACCTGGCACGGGATGCCAGCGCCGATGCGCAGGCTCCGCAGGCCTATCCGATCAAGGACTTCTTCCGCAATCCGGAGCGCGGCTTCTTCCGCCTGGCCGATGACGGAAGCATGCTGGGCTTCATGCAGCCCGTCAGCGTGGACGGCCATCCGGCGCGCATGAACATCCATGTGCAGGCGCTGGCGGGCAGCACCCCTGTGGGCGAGCCGCGCCGCATCACGGCCGAGACCGAGCGCGACATCAGCAACTTCTTCTGGAAGGGCTCGGATGTGGTGCTCTACCAGAAGGACTTCGGCGGCGACGAGAACTTCCACGTGCTGGCGGTCAACGCGCGCAGCGGCGAAGCCACCGACCTGACGCCCTGGGACGGCGTGCGCGCCAGCATCGAGGACGACCTGGAAGACGACCCCGACCATGTGCTGATCAGCCACAACCGGCGCGATGCCGAGGTCTTCGACGTGTACCGCGTGAACGTGCACACGGGCGCGGCGCAACTGGTGGCGCAGAACCCCGGCAACATCGTCGGCTGGCAGACCGACCATGCGGGCCGCGTGCGGGCCGCCGTGGCCAGCGACGGCCTGAACAGCGCCCTGCTCTACCGCGACGACGAGGCCGGCGAGTTCCAGCCCCTGATCACCACCGACTACCGCACCAGCGTCAGCCCGGCCTTCTTCACCTTCGATGACCGCAGGCTCTACGCCCTGTCCAACCGGGGCCGCGACAAGCTGGCCCTGGTGGTCATCGACCCGGCCCGGCCCGACGAGGAAGAGGAAATCTTCGTGCCCGAAGAAGTCGATCTGGGCGCGGCGGCCTATTCGCGCAAGCGCCGCGTGCTGACCCTGGCCGCCTACCAGACCGACAAGCCGCAGTACCGCTTCTTCGATGCCGAGACCGAAGCCCTGTACGGCCGGCTGGCTGCGCAGTTGCCGGGCTACGACTTCGCCATCCAGGGCGCCAACCGCGCCGAGGACAAGTTCATCGTCGCCGCCTTCAACGACCGCACGCCGGGCGCGCGCTACATCTACGACGCGGCCGCCGATGCGCTGACCAAGCTGGCCGACATCAACCCGGCCATTCCCGAGTCCGCCATGTCGCGCGTGCAGCCCGTCAGCTACACCAGCCGCGACGGCCTGACCATCCACGGCTACCTGACCCTGCCGGCCGGCCGCGAGCCCAGGAACCTGGCCTGCATCATCAACCCGCACGGCGGCCCCTGGGCCCGCGACGGCTGGGGCTACAACCCCGAGGTGCAGTTCCTCGCCAACCGGGGGTTCTGCGTGCTGCAGGTGAATTTCCGGGGCTCCACGGGCTATGGCCGCGCGTTCTGGGAAGCGGGATTCGGCCAGTGGGGCCTGAAGATGCAGGACGACATCACGGACGGCGTGCACTGGCTGATCGACCAGGGCATTGCCGACCCTGCGCGCATCGGCATCTACGGCGGCAGCTATGGCGGCTATGCCACGCTGGCCGGCGTGGCCTTCACGCCCGACCTGTATGCGGCGGCCGTGGACTATGTGGGCGTGTCCAACCTGTTCACCTTCATGAAGACCATTCCGCCCTACTGGAAGCCGCTGCTGGACCAGATGCACGCCATGGTGGGCGATCCCGAGCGCGACAGGGAGCGCCTGGCCGCCACCTCGCCGGCCCTGCATGTGGACCGCATCAAGGCGCCGCTGTTCATCGCCCAGGGCGCGCGCGATCCGCGCGTGAACAAGGACGAGAGCGACCAGGTGGTGAAGGCGCTGCGCGAGCGCGGCGTCGAGGTGCAGTACATGGTCAAGGACAACGAGGGCCACGGCTTTCACAACGACGAGAACAAGTTCGAGTTCTACGAGGCCATGGAGCAGTTCCTGGTCACGCACCTCAAGCCCTGAAGCCGTCCAGGCGCCCGGCCACCCGGCCGCCCGGTCCCTCGGCCGCCCCGCGCTACAGCACGGCGGGCTCCCCGCTTTGCTGCAGCGCCCACATGTCCGCATAGCGCCCGCCCGCCGCGACCAGCTGGGCGTGGGTGCCGCGCTCGACGATGCGGCCCGCGTCCATGACCAGGATCTCGTGCGCATCGACCACGGTGGACAGGCGGTGGGCAATCACCAGCGCCGTCTTGTTGCGCGCGGCGCTTTGCAGCTCGGCCTGGATGGCGCGCTCGTTGGCCGAGTCCAGCGCCGAAGTCGCCTCGTCAAAGATCAGGATGGGCGGGTCCTTGAGGAGGGTGCGCGCAATCGCCACCCGCTGCTTTTCGCCGCCAGACAGCTTGAGGCCGCGCTCGCCCACGCGCGTGGCATAGCCCTGGGGCGTGGCCTCGATGAAGTCGTGGATGCGCGCGGCGCGCGCGGCCGCCACCACCTGGTCGCGGCTGGCGCCGGGGCGGCCGTAGGCGATGTTGTATTCCACCGTGTCGTTGAAGAGCACCGTGTCCTGCGGCACGATGCCCACGGCGCCGCGCACGCTGTCCTGGGTCAGCTCGCGCAGGTCGTGCCCGGCGATGCGCACATGGCCGGACTGCACGTCGTAGAAGCGGAAGATCAGCCGCGCCAGCGTGCTCTTGCCCGAGCCCGAAGGGCCGACCACGGCCACGGTCTTGCCGGCCGGAATGGTGAAGCTCACGTCCTTGAGAATGGGCCGCTCGGGGTCATAGGCAAAGTCCACATGCTCGAAGCGCAGCTCGGGCGGTGCGCCGTCGGCCGGCAGGGGCCGGGCGCCGGGCGCGTCGGCCACCTCGCGCTCCTTGTCCATGAGGGTGAACATGCGCTCCAGGTCGGTCAGGCTCTGCTTGATCTCGCGGTAGATCACACCCAGAAAGCCCAGCGGGATGTAGAGCTGGATCATGAAGGCGTTGACCATGACCAGGTCGCCCAGCGACAGTCGCCCGTCCACCACGCCCTGCGTGGCGCGCCAGAGGATGGCGACCAGGGCCGTGGCGATGATCAGCTGCTGCCCGCAGTTGAGCATGCTCAGCGTGGTCTGGCTCTTGAGGCGCACGCGGCGCAGCGCCTCCAGGTTCTCGTCATAGCGCCGCGCCTCGAAGCCCTCGTTGCCGAAGTACTTGACGGTCTCGTAGTTCAGCAGCGAGTCGATGGCCTTGGTGTGCGCCGCCGACTCCTGGGCATTGGCCTCGCGCCGAAAGCGCGTGCGCCACTCGGTCACCGTGACGGTGAACGTGATGTAGAACACCAGCGCCGCCAGCGTGATGACCGCGAACCAGATGTCGAAGCGCAGCGCCAGGATGCCCAGCACCAGCGCCATCTCGATGAAGGTGGGCAGGATGCTGTAGAGCGAATACGAGATCAGCGACTCGGTGCTGCGCACGCCGCGCTCGATGTCGCGCGTCATGCCGCCGGTCTGGCGCTCCAGGTGAAAGCGCAGGCTCAGCGCATGCAGGTGCTCGAAGGTGGACAGCGCAATCGCCCGCGAGGCGCCCTGCGTGGCCTTGGCAAAGACCAGGTCGCGCAGCTCGGTGAACAGCGAGCTGGAAAAGCGCAGCAGCCCGTAGGCCAGCAGCAGGGCCACGGGCACGACGAGCACCGCGCGGGCATCGCCGGCCTTCAGATCCAGCGCATCGACCAGGTGCTTGAGCAGCACCGGCACGCCCACGTTGGCGAGCTTGGCCCCGATCATGAAGCCCAGCGCCGCCAGCACGCGCCACTTGTATTGCCACAGGTAGGGCAGCAGGCGCCGCAGCGCGTTCCAGTCCCGCGACGGTGCCGGGGTTGGGACTAAGGGTAAATCCGTAGGGGAAGCGCTCTCGCGTCGCATGAAAGACAATTCTCGGTTGTTATATTGACCCGATTGTGCCCATGCCACCCCGCCCCGACCTCCCGCCCCATCCCTTGCCCGCAGACAAGGAGCTGGTTCTCAAGGTCATTCCCATGCCCGCCGATGTCAACGCCAATGGCGACATCTTCGGCGGCTGGGTCATGGCGCAGGTCGACCTGGCAGGTTCCGTGCTGCCCTCGCGCCTGGGCCAGAGCCGCATGGTCACCGTGGCCGTGAACGAGTTCATCTTCAAGCAGCCCGTGCGCGTGGGCGACATCCTGTCGTTCTACTCCAGCGTGCAGCGCGTGGGCCGCACCTCGGTCACGGTCGATGTCGAGGTCTATGCCGAGCGCTTTGCCGACCAGGGCCGCTTCGTCAAGGTGACCGAAGCCCTGCTGACCTACGTGGCCATCGACGGCCAGGGCAAGCCCCAGTCGCTGCCGGACAACGACCAAGTGCGCTCCTGGCGCGCAGCGGCCGAGCGCAATGCAGAACGCAAGCAGCAGCAGGCCGGCTGAACCAGCCCCACCTCTGCAGCCATGAAAAAAGCGACCTTCGCAGGTCGCTTTTTCATTTCCGGCAGCAGAGATGGCTCATGCCAGCGACGGCGTGACGCGCGGCTGCAGCGAGGCCGCTGCGGTGGCCGCAGCCAGGGCAGCGGAACTGCTGGCGGCGCTGTCGCTGGAGACGGCCGACGAGGAAGAGGACAGGCTGGAGGCGCTGGACGCCACGGCCGAACCCGAAGATGAACGCGGCGAGGAGCCGGCCTCGATCTGGCCCGTGAGCTCGCCGCCCTCTTCGATCACCACCTTGCCGTAGCGGATCTTGCCGCTGACCTTGCCCGTGCCGTAGATGACCAGCTTCTCGCGCACGGTCAGCGTGCCGTCGAACACGCCATGGATCTCGGCGATATCGATCTCGGCCGTGCCATGGAAGGCGCCCTGCTCGGCGATCTGGATCACGCGCGAGTCCATGGTGGCCTCCACCGTGCCTTCGACCACCAGCGTGTCGCAATCGGTGATCTCCACGCCCTTGAGCTTGATGTTGGGGCCCACGGTGAGCTTGCTGCCCGGAGAGTCCTGCGACACAGGCGAGGCCTGGCGCTGGGTGGATGCCGGGCTGGTCACGCTGGAGCTGGGCATGACGGCTCCCGAAGGGCTGCCGCCCGTGCTGGCGGCGCCTGTGCCGCTGCCCAGGGTGTTGCGGGAGGTGAAAGCATCGTTGTCGCGCTTGCCAAAGAACGGGTTCTGAACAGCCATGGGTGGGTCTCCTTCGGAAAAATCCGATGCTACGCACACGAACTGGCAACAAATGCCGGCATCTCGCAAGAACGGTAACGAGATGGTTCTCCCGTTTCATGTGCTTGCAAGCCTTTCTCGATCACACACCGCGCATGCACAGGTCGCGCAGCGGACATGCGCAAATCAATAGGTGCATCTACACTCATTTCCATTCCAGGCCACCTGCCCCACGCCCCATGACCTCCTCCACCTCAAGCGCCGCCAGTCCGGTCTGCACCTGCTTCATGGTGCGCAGCCTGTCGCGCAAGATCTCGCAGCTCTATGACGACACGCTGGCGCCCAGCGGCCTGCGCGGCACGCAGTTCAGCCTGCTGGTGCAGGCACGCAATGCGCCCGACGGCCCGCCCACGGTCTCGGCCCTGGCCGAGCAGTTGCACACCGACCGCACGACGATGACGCGCAATCTGCGCACGCTGCAGCAGGCCGGCTTCATCGACCTGGTTCCCGGCGCGGATGCGCGCAGCCGCTGCGTGGTGGTCACGCCCGAAGGCCGCGCCCGCATCCGCGAGGCTGCCGCCCTGTGGCGCCAGGCCCAGCAGCGCGTGCGCGAGCTGTGCGGCAGCGAGCAGATCGGCGCGCTGGAAAGCCTGGTGCTGGGCATGCTGCCCGTGCTGGAAACCGCCACGCAGGAGAGCGCGGAATGAGCGCCGCCCTGCCCTCCGCAGCCCCTGGCGCTGCGGCCAGCGGGTCCGCGCATCCGTTGGTCAGCGGCCCCATCGCCTCCACCCTGATGCGCCTGGCCGTGCCCAACATGGTGGCGCTGAGCATGTCGGTGCTGGTCGCCGTGGCCGAGACCTACTACGTGGGGCAGCTGGGAACCGTATCGCTGGCGGCCATGGCCCTGGTGTTTCCGCTGGCCATGCTCACGCAGATGATGAGCAACGGCGCCATGGGCAGCGGCGTGTCCTCGGCCATCAGCCGCGCGCTGGGCGCGGGCGACGGCGCGCGTGCCTCGGCACTGGCCCTGCACGCCATCGTGATCGGCGCCATCGCAGGGCTGCTGTACTCGGTCATCTTCGTGCTCTGCGGCGCCACCTTCTACGGCTGGCTGGGCGGGCGCGGCGAGGTGCTGGCGGCGGCCACGGGCTTTGGCGCCGTGCTGTTCAGCGGCGCCATCCTGGTGTGGCTGTGCAATACGCTGGCCTCGGTGGTGCGGGGCACGGGCAATATGCGCATGCCGTCGGCCGTGATCTTTGCGGCCTCGCTGGTGCAGATCGTGGTGGGCGGCACGCTGGGCCTGGGCCTGGGGCCCATGCCGCGCTGGGGCATGCCGGGCGTGGCCGTGGGCAACATCGTGGCCATGGTGCTGGCCGTGGCGGCCTTTCTGGCCTACCTGCAATGGGGCCAGCAGCGCCTGCAGCTGGACTGGCGCACGCCGCGCCTGGCCTGGCCCATGTTCCGCGACATCCTGCGCGTGGGCGCCCTGGCCTGCCTGTCCCCCGTGCAAACGGCGCTGGCCGCGCTGCTGCTGACAGGCATGGTCGCCCGCCTGGGCCCGCTGGCCCTGGCCGGCTACGGCATAGGCCAGCGGCTGGAGTTCCTGCTGATCCCCATGGCCTTCGGCGTGGGCATGGCCGCCGTGCCCATGGTGGGCATGGCCATGGGCGCAGGCCAGGTGGCACGCGCGCGCCGCGTGGCCTGGTCGGGCGGCGCCATGGCCGCGGCCCTGCTGGGCGTGCTGGGGCTGGTGGTCATGGTCTGGCCGCAGCTGTGGTCAGGCATCTTCACCGGCGACCCGTCCGTGCGCGCCTATGCCGACCTCTACCTGCGCACCGTGGGTCCGGCCTTCGGGCTGTTCGGCCTGGGACTGGTGCTGTACTTCGCCTCCCTGGGCGCAGGCCGCGTCTGGGCCCCCGTGCTGGCCGGCACGGTGCGCCTGCTGATCGTGGTGGTGGGCGGCGGCTGGCTCATGTCCAGCGGCCTGGGCAGCGCCCAGTCGCTGTTCATCCTGGTCGCCGTGGCCATGGCCGCCTATGGCGCAGGCACGGCCTGGGCCGTGTGGCGCGCGCGCTGGGGGTGAAGAGACGCAAAAAGAAGGCCCGCAGTCAGCGGGCCATGCTTCAAGAAACGATGTACGCTGCCGTCCCCGTGGACAGCAAGCTGCCATCGGCCCCCAGGAATTCCATGCGCGTGTTGGCCACGCGTGAACCCAGCCGCAGCACCTCGGCGCGCAGGATGAATTCGCTGCCTATGCCGGGGCGCAGGTAGTCCACGCGCAGGTCGATGGTGCCCAGTCGCGAGAAGCGGTGCAGGCGCTGCAGCGGCGCATCGTCCATGTGCTTGGCGCCGATGGCGGCCATGACGGCCAGGCCGCCCATGGAGTCCAGGCCGGCGCTGATCACGCCGCCGTGGATGCGCTGGTAGGCGGCGTGGCCGATGAGCTCGGGCCGCATGGTGATGCGGCCTTCAACCCGCTCGGGCAGCACTTCAGTGATGCGCAGGCCCAGCACCTGGTTGAAGGCGATCTGGCGCTCGAACACTTCGCGCAGCCCGGCGATGAACTCGGGCTCGAACTGCACGGGCACCTCAGAGACCTTCGTGGATTTCAGCACTGGCTGAAGTCCGGCTTGCGCTTCTCCATGAACGCGGTGAACGCCTCCTTGGCAGCAGGCCCGCCCATCAGCTTGCCGAAGCTCGCTCCCTCCTCGGCCATGCGCTCGCGCACCAGCCCGGACTGGCCGGCCTTCATGAGGCGCTTGGTCTCGATCAGGGCCGACAGCGGCTTGGCCGCCAGCTTCCTGGCCTGGGCCTGGGCCAGCGCATTGCATTCGCTGGGCGGCACGACGCGGTTGACCAGGCCCACTTCCAGGGCGGCCTCGGCCAGGAAGGGCTCGCCCAGCAGCAGGGCCTCGGCCGCGCGGTGGTAGCCGAGCATCTGGGGCAGCAGCAGGCTGGAGGCCGCTTCGGGGCACAGGCCCAGGTTCACGAAGGGCAGCGAGAAGGCCGCGTTGTCGCCCGCATAGACCAGGTCGCAGTGCAGCAGCAAGGTGGTGCCGATGCCCACGGCCGGGCCGCAGACGGCGGCGATCACGGGCTTGGGAAAGGCGGCGATGTTGTGCAGGAAGCGCCAGACGGGGCGCTGCTCGCCCTCCGGCCTGGCGGCGCCGCCGGCCGACTGCTTGAGGAAGTCGGCAATGTCGTTGCCCGCGCTGAAGATGGCCATGTCGCCCTGGAAGACCACGCAGCGCACGGCGGCGTCTTCGCCGGCCTGGGCCAGCGCATCGGCCATGCTGGCGTACATGGCCTCGGTGATGGAGTTCTTCTTGTCTGCGCGGTTGAAGGTGATGGTGCAGACACCGGCTTCGGTGTGCACGAGGATGTCCTGGGTGGTTTCGCTCATGATGGTCTTGCCTTGCTTATTCCTTGAAATACACGATCTGGTGGCTGCTCGCCAGCATCACGCCGGCCTCGCTCCACAGCTGGGCGCTCTGGTCGAAGAAGCCGTTGCGAAATTCCTGGCCGCGCGCCTGGGCCAGCAGGTGGCCCGTGCCTGCGGCGGCCAGTTCCTCGCTCCCCGCATGGAAGTAGACGGTGATGGACACCGTGCCCGCCGGGGTGCGCTGTGCGCGGCGCAGCCACACGCGCGGGAAGAATACGTCAGCCAGGCCGGCCAGCGCGCAAAAATCCAGTGCGCGCGGCGGCTCGTCGCGCACCCACAGGCGCGTGAGGCTGTCGGTCTCGCGGCCATCCCAGGTCTGGGGAATGATGCCGTCGAGAAAGCGCATGTCGTAGCGGTTGAGCCATTCCACACCGCCCAGCGGCGGCACGCGCGGCACGGTGGCGGGCGACGGCACCTCGGGCATGGACAGGTCGGTGCCGCCCCAGGTGCTGCGCCGCACGGCCGTGACGGCCGTGGCCGTGGTGACGACCTGGGCATCACCGTCCTGGTCAGGCTGGGTGATGGTCAGCAGCCAGTGCTGGGTGGAGCGGTTGGTGCGCACGGGGCGGGCCTCGATATCGAAGCGCCCCGCGCCCAGCGCAGCTGCGTAGTTGACGGTGATGGACAGCGGATCGCCCAGGCACAGCGGATGCTGCTGGATGGCCTGCACCAGCGCGGCGGCGGTGATGCCGCCGTACGGGCCCACCATGTTCCAGTAGTCCTGCGTGGTCTGGCCCTGGTAGTGGCCAACGGCGCCGGTGGGCGTGAGCGCCACGGCCTGGTCGAGAGGATGGATGTCTGTGCTCATGGCAAACGAGTGTGATGGCAAGCGGGGCCCGCGTCCGTCAAGCCGGCGACTCTGCGGGTGAGGGAAAGCGCGGGTGGGCCGCGGCTGCCGGCGCCTTGGTCCAGCCCGAGAAAACGTCCACGGCCCGGCCCCAGAGCGCGTCGCGCATATCGGCGCGGAAGAAGCCGAAATGCCCTATGCGCCGCAACTGCAGGGCCTTGGGTTCGATGCGCTCGATGCGGCTGGGGGCATTGGCGTAGAGCGCGAACAGGTGCTCGGTGCCGCGCCAGGTCATGAGTTCGTCGTCGCTCATGGACAGCGCCATCACCGGAAAGCGCACGGCGGCGTAGCTGCGCGCGGCGGCCTCGCCCTCGGCACCCACGCTGTAGCGCGGATTCAGGCACCAGCGGCGCCACTGCAGCATGACGCCGGCCGGCAGGTCGCCCACCTTGCGCAGGCGCCGGCCCGGAAAGTAGCCGCACAGGCGCGTGGCCACGGGCACCAGCACATGCCAGAAATAGGGAACCATGCGCTTGAGGCGGGGCGCATTGTCACGCCAGTAGCCGCTGCCGGCCGCAATGCTCAAAAGGCCGTCCACCAGCTGCGGGGAGCGCAGCAGGCCCGGCAGCTGGGCGCCCAGGCTGTGGCCGATCAGGAACAGCGGCTGGTCCGGCAGCTGCGCCTTGGCATGGGCGATGACTGCCTCGTAATCGCGCGCCCAGTCGCACAGGTCGGCACGCACCTGGCGCAAAGAGCCTTGCAAGGAATCGCCATGGCCCCGGTAGTCAAAGCTGGTCACCCGATAGCCCTGGCCCGCAAGCCAGGTGGCAAAGGCCTCGTAGAAGGCCTGGCGCACCCCCATGGCCCCGCCGATGACCACGCTGGCGCGCGGCGGGCCAGCGGGCGTATAGACGCGCAGCGCCAGCGTGGCGCCGTCGCTGCTGAGTTGGTGTTGTTCCATGGCTGTCTCCTGGTCGGTGCCGTTTCTGTGCCGGCTCGCATGGATGGGAAAGGATGGGATGAGCGGAAAAAACAAAGCCCCGCGAACGGGGCTTTGAGCAGCGGTCAGACCCGCTCGAAGATGCCGGCGGCGCCCTGGCCCATTCCGACGCACATCGTCACCATGCCGTAGCGCAATTGCTTGCGGCGCAGCGCATGCACCACGGTGGCCGAGCGGATGGCGCCCGTGGCACCCAGCGGGTGGCCCAGGGCAATCGCGCCGCCCATGGGGTTGACCTTGGCGGGGTCCAGGCCCAGCGTGTTGACCACGGCCAGCGACTGGGCTGCAAAGGCTTCGTTGAGCTCGAACCAGTCGATGTCGTCCTGCTTGAGGCCCGCATAGCGCAGCGCGGCCGGGATGGCTTCGATGGGGCCGATGCCCATGATGGCCGGCGGCACGCCCTTGCTGGCATAGCTCACGAAGCGCGCCAGCGGCGTGAGGCCGAAGCGCTGCACGGCGGCGCCGCTGGCCAGGATCAGCGCGCCTGCGCCATCGCTGGTCTGCGAGCTGTTGCCGGCCGTCACCGAGCCGCGCGCCGCGAACACGGTGCGCAGCTTGCCCAGGCCTTCCAGGCTGGTGTCGGGGCGTGCGCCCTCGTCCAGCTCCACGGTGCGCGTGCGCACCACGGGCTCGCCCTTGGCCAGGTCCAGGCCCCGGTCGGTGACCTCGATGGGCGTGATCTCGTCCTTGAACTCGCCGGCCTGCTGCGCAGCCAGGGCACGGCGGTGCGACTCCAGCGCAAAGGCGTCCTGCGCATCGCGCGAGACCTTCCACTGCTGGGCCACCTTCTCGGCCGTCAGGCCCATGCCGTAGGCAATGCCCACGTCGCCATCGCGCTCGAAGATGGATGGCGACAGCGAGGGCGCGTTGCCCATCATGGGCACCATGCTCATGCTCTCGACGCCGGCCGCGATCATCACGTCGGCCTCGCCCACGCGGATGCGGTCCGCCGCCATGGCCACGGCCGACAGGCCCGAGGCGCAGAAGCGGTTCACGGTGATGCCGCCCACGCTGGTGGGCAGGCCCGCCAGCACGGCGCTGATGCGCGCCACGTTCAGGCCCTGCTGGGCCTCGGGGATGGCGCAGCCGCAGATGATGTCCTCGATGGCAGCCGGGTCCAGCCCCGGCACCTGGGCCAGCGCGGCCTTCAGCGTGGTCGCCAGCAGGTCGTCGGGACGGTAGTTGCGGAAAAAGCCCTTGTGCGACTTGCCGATGGGCGTGCGCGTGGCGGCGACGATGTAGGCGTCTTGGATTTGTTTCATGGAGGTTGCTCCTCGATCTCAGTTATTCATCACCCCCGCAGCCCCCGAAAAGGGCGCGCCCCAGACAACTGGCGTGCTCCAGACCAGGGACAGCGAGCAAGGGCCGCCCCGCCGCGAGGCTGTCGTCCCCCTGGGGGGGAAGGCGCGAAGCGACTCAGGGGGGACATATCAATTCCGGACGGGCTTGCCGGTGTTCAGCATTCCGAGAATGCGTTCATGGGTCTTCGGATGGCCGATCAGGTGGCAGAACGCCTTGCGTTCGAGCTTCATCAGATAGGCCTCGTCCACCAGGGTGCCCGCATCCACGTCGCCGCCGCAGACCACGTTGGCGATCAGGCTGGCCACATGCTGGTCGAACTCGCTGATGAAGCCGCCGTCACGCATGTTGACCAGCGAGCCCTTGATGGTGGCCACGCCGCTGCGTCCCGCCACGGGGAAGCTGCGCGGCAGCGGCGCGCGCCAGCCGCCTGCGGCCATGGACTTGGCCTCGTTGATGGCCACGAAGAGCAGCTCGTCCTTGTGCGGCACGATGAGGTCGCTGTCCAGCAGGTAGCCCAGCTTGCGCGACTCGATGGCACTGGTGCCCACCTTGGCCATGGCCGCGGCCGTGAAGCCTTCGGTCAGGAAGGGCAGCAGGTCCTTGCCCGTGCTGGTGGCGGCGTTCTCTGCCGCGCGGCGCGCGATGTAGGTCAGGCCGCCCGCGCCGGGCACCAGGCCCACGCCGACTTCCACCAGGCCGATGTAGCTTTCCATGTGCGCCACGCGGCGCGCGCTGTAGACGGCCAGCTCGCAGCCGCCGCCCAGCGCCATGCCATGGATGGCCGCAACCACGGGCACCTGGGCGTAGCGGATGCGCAGCATCAGGTTTTGCAGCTCCTGCTCCACGCTTTCGATGGCGTCGGCGCCGCCGATCACGAAGGCCGGCATGGTGGCTTCCAGGTCGGCGCCCACGCTGAACGGCGCATCGCCCGACCAGATGACCATGCCCTGGAAGTCGGCCTCGGCCACGTCCACGGCTTCCATCAGCGCTTCCATGACCTCGGGGCTGATGGCGTGCATCTTGTTCTTGATGCTGGCGATCAGGATCTGGCCGTCCAGCGTCCAGGTGCGCAGCGCCTTGGATTCGGCGATCGTGGTGCCGGCCGTCTTCCAGTCGGGCAGGCTGTCTTCGCCCAGCAGCTTCTCGGGGAAGATCTGGCGCTCGTAGACGGGCAGCACGCGGCGGGGCACGAACTGGCCCTTGGCAGGGCTCCACGAGCCCTGCGCCGTGTGCACGCCGCCAGCCTCGGCCACCGGGCCTTCGAAGACCCACTTGGGCAGAGGTGCCTTGCTCAATGCCTTGCCGGCATCGATGTCCTCCTGGACCATCTTCGCCACTTCCAGCCAGCCCGCCTCCTGCCACAGCTCGAACGGGCCCTGCTTCATGCCGAAGCCCCAGCGCATGGCCTGGTCCACGTCGCGTGCCGACTCGGCAATGCTCTCCAGGTGGATGGCCGCGTAGTGGAAGCTGTTGCGCAGGATGGCCCACAAAAAGCGGCCCTGCGCGCCCTCGGCATTGCGCAGCAGCTTCAGGCGCTCGGCCGCGGGCTTCTTGAGCATGCGGCCATAGACCTCGTCGGCCTTGCCGCCGGCGGGCACGTAGTCCTCGCTGTCCAGCTCGAACTGCAGGATGTCGCGGCCGACCTTCTTGTAGAAGCCCTTCTTCGCCTTCTGGCCGAGGTTGCCCAGCTCGATCAGCTTGGCCAGCACGGGCGGCGTGCCGAAGCTGCCGTAGAAGGGATCGGTCTCGGCGCTGAGGTTGTCCTGCAGCGTCTTGATCACATGGGCCATGGTGTCCAGGCCCACCACGTCGGCCGTGCGGAAGGTGCCGCTGGATGCGCGGCCCAGCTTCTTGCCGGTGAGGTCATCGACCACGTCGAAGGTCAGGCCGAAGTTCTCGACCTCCTTCATCGTGGCCAGCATGCCGGCGATGCCGATGCGGTTGGCGATGAAGTTGGGCGTGTCCTTGGCGCGCACCACGCCCTTGCCCAGGCCGCTGGTGACGAAGGCTTCGAGCTGGTCCAGCACCACGGGCTGCGTGGTCGGCGTGGCGATCAGCTCCACCAGCGGCATGTAGCGCGGCGGGTTGAAGAAGTGGATGCCGCAAAAGCGCGGCTTGATCGCGTCGGGCAGCGCCTCGGACAGCTTGGTGATGGACAGGCCCGAGGTGTTGGACGCCACGATGGCGTGCTTGGCCACATGGGGCGCGATCTTGGTGTACAGGTCGAGCTTCCAGTCCATGCGCTCGGCAATGGCCTCGATGATCAGGTCGCAGCCCTTGAGCAGCTTGAGGTGCTCCTCGTAGTTGGCGGGCTGGATCAGGTCCGCGTCCTCGGCCACGCCGATGGGCGAAGGCTTGAGCTTCTTGAGGTTGGCGATGGCGCGCTCGGCGATGCCGCTTTTCGGGCCTTCCTTGGCAGGCAGGTCGAACAGCACCACGGGCACCTTGACATTGACCAGATGGGCCGCGATCTGCGCTCCCATCACGCCAGCGCCGAGCACGGCGACTTTCTTCACATTGAATCGGGACATGGATGTTCCACAAGTGGGAGGAAGGCGGCCGCTGCGGCCGCCTTCCGGAATGGTTTACTGCACGCGCACCCAGGTCTGGGTGCGGCCGAAGGGGCCGATGGAGCCACGCACCTCGAGCTTGGCGCCGCCCTCGATGGGCGTCAGGCGCAGCGTGTAGGTCTTGCCGTTTTCGGGGTCGAGGATCTTGCCGCCTTCCCAGACGTCCTTGCCCTCGGCCTTCTTGGCGCCGCGGATGATCTCCAGCCCCTTGAGCGGCTGGCCCTTGCGGTCGTCCGAGCATTCGGTGCAGGTGGCGGCCGGATCGGCGCCCTTGCGCAGGATCTGCTCGATGCGGCCCGTGACCACGCCGTCGTTCTCGGCCACACGGATCTCGGACTTGGCCTCGCCGCTCTTGTCGTCCACGCTCTTCCACAGGCCCACGGGCGTCATCTGCGCCTGCGCTGCGGCAGCCGTGAGGCCCAGGACCATTGCTGCCAGTGCTTGATATGCCTTCATTTCAAACCCCTTTCGCCTAGAAAGGCGCGCAGGCCACGCTGATGCGCACAGCCCGCGCTCCCATGTTGGAGTGAAGCCGTTCAGGCCAGCGCCGCGTCCGTGTCCATCAGGGACTTGCTGCCCGCGCGGGCCGTGCGCATCAGCGTGGCGGTCTCGGGCAGCAGCTTGGCGAAGTAGAAACGCGCGGTCTGCAGCTTGGCCTGGTAGAACGGGTCGGTGTTGCCCTTGGCGATTTCGCGCAGCGCCACCTGGGCCATGCGGGCGAAGAAGTAGCCGAACACCAGGTGGCCCGCCACACGCAGGTAGTCCACGGACGCGGCACCCACCTCGTCGGGGTTTTGCATGCCCTTGAAGCCGATCTCGGTGGTGAACTTGGTCATCTGGTCGCCCAGGTAGGCGATGGGGTTGATGAACTCGGCCATCTTCTCGTTGACGCCCTCTTCCTCCACCAGCTGCGCCACCAGCTTGCCGAACTTCTTGAGCGATGCGCCCTGGTTGCCCAGCACCTTGCGGCCCAGCAGGTCCAGCGCCTGGATGCCGTTCGTGCCTTCATAGATCATGTTGATGCGCGCATCGCGCACGAACTGCTCCATGCCCCATTCGGTAATGAAGCCATGGCCGCCATAGACCTGCTGGCTCATGGTGGTGGCCGTCCAGCCGTTGTCGGTGATGAAGGCCTTGACGATGGGCGTCAGCAGCGCCACCAGCTCGGCGCTGTCCTTGCGCACCTTCTCGTCGGGGTGGTTGAACTCCTTGTCGATCAGGAAGGCGCAGTAGGTCACCAGCGCGCGGCCGCCTTCGGCATAGGCCTTGGCCGTCAGCAGCATGCGGCGCACATCGGGGTGGACGATGATGGGGTCGGCCGGCTTGTCCTTGGCCTTGGTGCCCGACAGGCTGCGCATCTGCAGGCGGTCCTTGGCATAGGCCAGGGCGTTCTGGTAGGCCACCTCAGTCAGGCCCAGCGACTGGTTGCCCACGCCCAGGCGGGCGGCATTCATCATCACGAACATGGCCTGCAGGCCCTTGTTCGGCTGGCCCACCAGGGTGCCGATGGCGCCGTCGATATTGATCTGTGCCGTGGCATTGCCGTGGATGCCCATCTTGTGCTCCAGCGCACCGCAGAAGATGGGGTTGCGCTCGCCCAGCGAGCCATCGGCCTTGACCACGAACTTGGGCACCACGAACAGGCTGATGCCCTTGGAACCGACCGGCGCATCGGGCAGGCGGGCCAGCACCAGGTGGACGATGTTGTCGGTGAAGTCGTGCTCGCCCGCGCTGATGAAGATCTTGTTGCCGGTGATCTTGTAGGTGCCCTCGGGCGCGCCGGCCACGGGCTCGGCCTTGGTGCGCAGCAGGCCCAGGTCGGTGCCGCAATGGGGCTCGGTCAGGCACATGGTGCCGGTCCACTCGCCGCTGGTCAGCTTGGGCAGGTACAGCTTCTTTTGCTCTTCCGTGCCGTGCACATGCAGGGCTTCATAGGCGCCGTGCGACAGGCCCGGGTACATGGTCCAGGCCTGGTTGGCGCTGTTGAGCATCTCGTACACCGCCGAGTTCACCGCAAAGGGCAGGCCCTGGCCGCCGTAGGCCGTATCGCAGGACAGCGAAGGCCAGCCGCCTTCCACATACTTCTGGTAGGCCTCCTTGAAGCCCTTGGGCGTGGTGACCTCGTGGGTTTCCTTGTTCAGCACGCAGCCCTCGGCATCGCCGCTGATGTTCAGCGGAAACGTCACATTGGCCGCGAACTTGCCCGCCTCTTCGAGCACGGCATTGATGGTGTCGGCATCGACCTCGGCATGCGCCGTCATCTGCTGATAGTCGTCCGTGACCTTGAACACCTCGTGCATGAGGAATTGCATGTCGCGCAGGGGCGGGTTGTAGCTGGGCATTTGTCTTCTCCTGTGATGGCGGGGTTTGCGGTGGATGCGGTGAAAACGGTGGAAGCGAAAAAATCAGGCCGGGCTGGCGTAGCGCGCCAGAATGCTCTCGAAGCCGTCGATGGCGCGCTGCATGGAGCCTTCGTTGCGCAGAAAGCGCGCCTCGTAATGCAGGGCCAGGATCAGGCCGTGGATCTCGAACAGCAGCTGGTTCTCGTCCAGGTCGGCACGCAGGTCGCCGCTTTCGCGGCACTGCACGATGGTGCGGCGCATCGCTGCATGCCAGGTCTGGACCGAGGCCGTCAGCGCATCGCGCACCGGCCCCGTGCGGTCGTCGAACTCCACGGCGCCGCTGATATAGATGCAGCCCGAGTCCAGCTCGATCGAAGTGCGCTTCATCCAGTTGTCGAACAGCGCCCGCAAACGCGCCACGCCGCGTGGCGCCTGAAGCGCGGGAAAGAATACTTCCTGCTCGAAACGGTCGTGGTACTCATGCACCACGGAAATCTGCAGCTCCTCGCGCGAGCCAAAATGCGCGAACACGCCGGACTTGCTCATGCCCGTCAGCTCGGCCAGAGCGCCGATGGACAGGCCCTCAAGCCCGATGTGCGTGGCCAGGTTGAGGGCAGCCTCCACAATGGTGGCCTTGGTCTGCTGCCCCTTGTGCAGCGCGCGGCGCGGCGCGGGCGCAGCGGCTTCGTGCACGGAAGAGCCCGCCTTGGGATCGGCCGTGGCGTCAGCGGTCAAACGGGTGGTGCGGCGTGGGGCGGAAACGCTGGACATGCAAAATTCTTGTTAAAACGAACGTTCGTGCTATTTTGCATGGAAAGCTTGTCGCGGCGAAGACATGCGGGGGAAAACACCTAGCAACCCGATGCGGACCCCCATCCACCGCGCGCCCATGAAAAAAGCCACCGGCACAAGCGGGTGGCTTTGCTGCAAAGCGGACCCTGGGGTCCGCTGGGCCGTGTTCAGACCATCAAGGCCAGGCTGGCTTCCAGATGCTCGGTCGGCAGGCGGCGGAAACCCGAGCGTGCGTAGCGCTGCAGGCGGCCCAGCGCAAACGATGTCAGCACGCTGGCGGCCACCTGTGCATCGACCGTCGGGGCGGAGGAGCCCAGGGCACCGGCGGCGGGGCGCAGGCACTGGCGCAGCGTGGATTCGATGCGGTCGAAGAACTGGTTCATGCGGGCCTGCAGACGCTCGTGCTCGAAGACGATGGCATCGCCCACCATGACGCGCACCATGCCGGGGTTGCGCTCGCCGAACTGCAGAACCAGGGAGATCACGCGGCTGGCCTGGCGCATTCCATCCACTGCGGGACGCTCTTCCTCCGGCACATCCCGCCCGACGATCTGCTGCACCAGCGTGAAGACGGACTGCTCGATGAACTCGATCAGGCCTTCGAACATCTGGGCCTTGCTGGCGAAGTGGCGGTACAGGGCTGCCTCGCTGACGCCCAGATGGGCCGCCAGCGCTGCCGTGGTGATGCGTTCTGCGCCCGGCTTCTCCAGCATGGCCGCAAGCGCCTGCAGGATCTGCTCGCGCCGCTCCCCGGGTTTGGGGCGTTTGCGCGCAGGCGTAGGGGCGGAAGCGGAGGCGGCTTCGTCGGAAACGACATCAGCGCCAGGAGCGGATAAAGGCGACAGAACTTCAGACTCGGACATAAGCAGATCAACTATTTGTAAGTAATTCTCTCACAGCCCTCGGCGGCAACTCCGCACAAAGCTGTCCCCATGAGCGCAACCGTCAGGATCGCTTGCCTGTTGCTTGCGCTGCTATTGTTTCCGAGAGCATGGCCGGCATTTGCAATGGAAGCTCCAAGCGTACCAGCAGGCCCTTGCCTTGCGCTGCGGCGCCAAAGGCCAGAGTGCCCTGGTGCAGCAGGGCGATTTCTTCGGCAATGGCCAACCCCAGCCCGGTGCCGTCACCGGCCGCGCCCTGCGCGCGGTAAAAGCGCTGCGTGATCTGCGAGCGCTCGGCCTCGGGCACGCCGGGGCCGTCGTCCTCGATCTCCAGGAAGGCCCAGCCTTGCGGCTCATCCGCAGACTGTGCCGCGCCATGGTACATGCCGCAGCGCAGCGTGACGCTGCCGCCGGGCGGCGTGTACTTGATGGCGTTGTCCACGAGGTTGGAAACCAGTTCGCGCAGCAGCCAGCTGTGGCCCCAGACACTGGCGGCCGCCACGTCAAGGCCGAAGTCCAGCCCCTTGGCGCTGGCCTGATCGAAGAACATTTCCAGCATGCTTTCGCACAGGTCCTTGAGGTCCACCTTCTGCAGCGGCTGGACTTCAGCATTGCGGGCGTCGGCACGTGACAGCGCCAGCAACTGGCGTGCCAGCTGCGAGGTGCGCCGCGTGGCGTCGCGCAACTGCTCGATCTGCGTCACGCTGAGCACCACCTGGGCCTCGGTGCCCTTGCGCCGCGCCTCGGCCTGGGCAGCCTGCGCGCTCAGCGCCCAGGCCTCGACCTGGGCCTGCAAGGCCGCCAGCGGCGTGCGCAATTGATGGGCCGCATCGGCCACAAAGCGCCGCTGGCCTTCGGCCTGTGCGTTGACCAGTGCAAACAGGCGATTGAGCGAGCGCACCAGCGGACGGACTTCGGCCGGCGAGCTGTGCTCCGAGATGGGACTGAGGTCGCGCGGCGAGCGCCGCTCCACAGCCTGGGTCAGGGTCAGAAGCGGCCGGAAAGCCCGGCTGACCGACCAGTAGATGGCGATGCCGGCACCCGCGATCAGCAGCACGCTGGGCAGCAGCACATGCAGCAGCAACTGGCGTACCCATTGCTGGCGCACATCGCCGCCATCGGCCAGCACCAGCACCATTTCACCGGCGCCATAGGTTTCGGCGCGCATGACGGCCACGCGGTAGGTCAGGCCGTCATGCTCCTGGCTGTGGAACTCGGCCAGCGGCGTGGAAGGCACGTCGAAGCGGATCCAGGTGTCGCCGGCAACGACATGGCCCTGCAGGTCACCTATGGCATATCCGACGTCGTCGCCGCGCTGGCGCAAGACGTCCTCGATGGCGGGCGTCAGTGCCACCAGGGGCGGCGTTCCCTCGGCGATCGACGGCGCCAACACCGAATCGGCCAGCGCAGGCAGCAGGCGCAGCAAGCGCTGGTCATGCTGGGTGGAGGCTTCGTCTGCCGAGCGATAGCCGAACCAGCCGCCCATCAGTGCCAGCAGCGTCAGCGGCACCACCAGCAGCACCAGCAGGCGAAGGCGCAGATTGGCTGTCATAGGCGGTCAGCGCCTGGGACCATGCGCCATGTCCGCATCAGGCGGCGGTATGCGAGAGTTCCAGCCGATAGCCGAAGCCCCGGATGGAACGAAGCGCCACGCCATGCGGCTCCAGCTTGCTGCGCAGACGAGAGACATAGACCTCGACCGCATTGGGCGTGATCTCGCGGTCCCAGCCCGTGAGCGCCTGCAGCAGCTTGTCCTTGCTGGCGGGCTTGGGCGCGTGGATCAGCAGGTATTCCAGCACGGTCCATTCGCGTGGACCCAGGTCGATGGGCAGCAGTTTTCCCTCGCTCTCATCGTCTTGCGCAGGCTGGCGCGCACCGGCGCGGCGGCCTGCCGTGTCCAGCTCGATGGGACCAAAGCTCAGGACGGCCGATGTGGCTGCCTGCGAGCGGCGCAGCAGCGCGCGCAGCCGGGCGAGCAGCTCGGGAAGCTCAAACGGCTTGACCATGTAGTCGTCGGCGCCCTGGTCCAGGCCCTGCACGCGGTCCTGCAGCGCATCGCGCGCCGTCAGGATCAGCACGGGCATGGCCGAGCTCTCGACGGCGCTGCTGCGCAGGCGGCGTGTGAGTTCCAGCCCGTCGATGCCCGGCAGGCCGATGTCGATCACGGCCAGGTCGAAGGCTTCCTGGGCCAGCACCTCCAGGGCGCGCTCGGCACTGCCGACCCAGTCCACGGCATAGCCCGCATCGGACAGCCCCAGCTTGATGCCGCTGGCCACCATCACATCGTCCTCAACTAGAAGCAAACGCATATCAAACCTAAAAAACAAAAGCCGCCCAAAGGCGGCTTGCAGCAAACCGGCCCAGGCCGTCAGACCACGCCCGGGCCATGCGCGATGGTAACGCGAACCGCAAAGTCCGCGCCATCGGGCCTCAATGGCTGCGGATCATGGTGCCGTAGGCTTGGTCGGTCAGGATTTCCAGCAGCATGGCATGCGGCACGCGGCCATCGATGATGTGCACGGCGTTGACTCCCGCCTTGGCGGCATCCAGGGCGCCGCTGATCTTGGGCAGCATGCCGCCCGAGATGGTGCCGTCGGCGAACAGGGCGTCGATCTCGCGCGCCGTGAGGTCGGTCAGCAGGCTGCCGGCCTTGTCCAGCACGCCAGGGGTGTTGGTCAGCAGCACGAGCTTTTCGGCCTGCAGCACGGTGGCCAGCTTGCTGGCGACCACGTCGGCGTTGATGTTGTAGCTCTCGTTTTCCTCGCCAAAGCCGATGGGGCTGATCACGGGGATGAAGGCGTCATCCTGCAGCGCGCGCACCACGCTGGGGTCGATGGAGACGATATCGCCCACCTGGCCCACGTCGTACTCGATGTTCGGATCCTTGTTGTCGACCATCTTGAGCTTGCGTGCGCGGATCAGGCCACCATCGCGCCCTGTCAGGCCCACGGCCTTGCCACCGGCCTGGTGGATCAGGCCCACGATGTCCTGCTGCACCTCGCCGGCCAGCACCCATTCCACGACTTCCATGGTTTCCGCGTCGGTCACGCGCATGCCCTGGATGAACTCGCCCTTCTTGCCCAGGCGGTTGAGGGCCGTCTCGATTTGCGGCCCGCCGCCATGCACCACCACCGGATTCATGCCCACCAACTTCAGCAGCACCACGTCTTCCGCGAAGTCGGCCTGCAGGGCCGGATCGGTCATGGCGTTGCCGCCATACTTGATGACCATGGTCTTGCCATGGAACTTGCGGATGTAGGGCAGGGCCTGGGCGAGGATTTCGGCCTTGTCGCGGGGGGCAATCGAGAGGATATCGTTCATGGTGCTAGCCCGGGGGCGTGGAAGTAGTCAACAACAAGGCGGGCATTGTGCCGCAACTGCGCGGCAGTGTTGCATGCCCGGATGACGGAACGCCCACTGGCGCCCGGCCATCATCCATTGTTCTGCATCCAGCCCGGCAGCTTGAAGCGCACGATGGCCAGATAGGCGATCACATAGCTGACCACGAACAGCAGGCAAAAACCCACCAGAACGGGCGTGTTGCTCCAGAACAGCAATGCCGGCACCACGGTCAGCAGCGTGAACGCCCACAGGTAGGGCGAAGTCCGGTTATTGCGGCGCAGCATGCGCCGTGCAAGATCGTCGTCGAACACGCCGCGCACGATGCGCCGGTAGATCAACTGGTGGAAATGCAGGGCATCCGCCATGCCCGGCGACATGCCGCGCATCAGCTTGCGGTAAATGGAAAACACCGTCTCCCAGACCGGATAGATCAGCAGCAGCATGGGAAACCATGGCGAGACTGCGGAATTGCGCTGCACCAGGGCAATGCTGGCCAGGGCAATCGCCAGTCCCCAGACATAGGCCCCGCCATCGCCTGCAAACATCATGCCGCGCGGGTAGTTCCAGACCAGGAAGCCGCAGGTGGCGGCGGCCAGCGTCACCAGCATGGCGGCCAGGGTTCGGTCCCCCACCTGCAGGGCCACGTGGGCCAGCGCCAGGCAGATGATGGTGGCCACCATGCCGGCCAGCCCGTTGTAGCCGTCGATGATGTTGAAGGCATGGGGCAGGCCCGTCAGGGCCAGGACGGCCAGGCCCATGCCCAGCCAGGGCATGGCCGGACCCAGTGCCTGTTCCAGCCAGGGCCAGCCGAGCCGGGGCACGGTGAGGCCGCACAGCAAAACCGCCAGCACAGCGCTCAGCAGGGTCAGCACCAGCCGGTAACGCACGCTCAGGCGCTGCGATACATCCTCGATGACGCCGCCGACCACGGCCGGCAGCATGGCGGCCAGGCACACGACAACCCACAGCTGCATGCGCAGCGAGGAAGGATCTCCGCGCATGCTCAGCCAGGTGCCCACGCCCCAGGAGACAGCCAGTCCGAGGTACATCGGCACGCCCCCAAGCCGGGGTACCTCGCCGATGTGAAAGCGCTGCGGCTTGTCGTATCCGTAAGAGGACGTCGAGGACCGCCCGGCCCAGCGCACCAGCAGTGCACAGCCGGTGCAAGACACCATGAAGGCCAATACCGCCATCCAGATCACGATGGCTCCCCGTGCAGGCTGCGCAGCGAGGGCGCTGCCTGCGGCAGGGCTCGGGCCTTGCGGTAGGCCGGACGGCTCCACAGCCGCAGCAGGCTGGCCACGTGCCATGCGCCATGGCGCAGGCTGCGCCGGCTCGCCCTTTGCCCCGCATGGACGACAGGCAACTCACCGCGCCGAAGCTCTCCGCCCAGCACCCGCAGGCGAAGGCACAGATCCACATCCTCACAATACATATAGAAACCTTCGTCAAACCCACGCAGCCGCATCCAGCTGTCCCGGCCCAGCACCAGGCAGGCCGCATTGACCCATTCCACACGCTGCTCCACACGTCCGTGCAACTTGCGTCGCAGCAAATTCCAGAAAGATGGCAGCTCCCGCTCGAAATCCTGCAGCGTGCCGTCTTCGCCGATCTGCGGGGGATAGGCCAGGGCCAACCCCGGCCGGGCCGCCAGCGCCAGAAGCTCTTGCAGCGGCTCTTCCTGCGCTCCCCAGTACACGTCAGGATTGATCACGCAGACAAACGCCTCCCGGGCATTCGCCAGCGCCCGGTTGTGGTTGCAGCCAAAACCCAGGGGTTGCGCATTGCGCCGTATCTCTAGGACAAAAGGCCAGCCGGTCGCTGGAGCCAGGGGCTCCGGTTCGGGAATATTGAGCGTCAGCACCACTCGAGACATCGGCGCAAGGCGCGCCGACCCCAGGCATTCAAGCAGCCTCTGTATATGAGCGCCATGTCCGTGGCTCACCACCGACACGACCAACGATGAACCCATCAATGCCGCCCTTCAGATCTTCAAATTCCAACCCGCTTACCTGCGCCGAAAAAACGGCGGCTCCGAGTATTCAGCGGAAGGCGCCCGGAAGGCGTCAGCGGGTATGCCGTGATGCAAGGAAATGCAACAGCCGCACAAAATGTCATTAACCCGCCATGCCAAGCAATCACTGCGGTGGCCGGGATTATGATGCGCGACAATCTGCCGCCCGGACTTCCGGGATTTTTTGCGCCTGGCGTGGGCGTGCTCCGCCGCTCTCTGCGGACCGGCCACGGTCGACTGGCGCAGATGAATATGACGGGCGATCGATCCCTGCCCGGACCGCGCCTGGCACCTCATTTCCTATGACCACACCCATTCCCGATCCCCACGTCTACCTGCGCACCGTCGATCTGAACGAGCGCACGTCGCTGTCCGTGCTGGCCGGCCATGTCCGGGCCCAGGCGCACATACTGGATCTGGGCTGCGGCAGCGGCGCGCTGGGCGCCTTCCTCGCCGAGCACAAGCAATGCGTCTGCGACGGCGTCACCCTGAGCCAGGAAGAGGCCCGCCATGCCGCGCCCTTCTACCGCCATGTCCATGTGGCCGACCTGGAGGACTGCGACCTGGACCAGCTCTTCGGCGACGCGCGCTATGACTACATCGTCTGCGCCGACGTGCTCGAGCACCTGCGCCAGCCCGAGCGCATCCTGGCTGCCTGCCGCAAGCGGCTGACACCCGAAGGCCGTCTGCTGATCTCCGTGCCCAATGCAGGCTACAGCGGCCTGGTGGCAGAACTGCTGCACGGCGAATTCCGCTACCGCGAAGAAGGCCTGCTGGACCGCACCCACCTGCGCTTTTTCACGCGGCGCTCGCTGTCGCGCTTTCTGGCCGAGCAAGGCTGGCAGGTGGACGACATCGACACCATCGAGCGGGCGCTACCCGAATCCGAATTCCGCGTCGCCTACGACAGCCTGCCCCCTGCCGTTGCCCGCCACCTGCTGGCCACGCCCGATGCACTGGCCTACCAGTTCATCGCCAGTGCAGCGCCCGCCGCCCAGGCGCTGCCCATCGAGCCGCCGCTGAACTACCCCCAAGGGCATGCGCTGTTCACGGCCCAGCTCTACATGGCACGCGCTGGCCGCTATGAGGAAGAGAGCAAGCTCTCCACCACCGGCATCATTGGCCAGGCACTTCAGACATTGCGCTTTGCACTGCCCGACCACAACACTTCGCTGAGCCATCTGCGCCTGGACCTGGCCGACCGGCCGGGCTTCGTGCACCTGTACCGGCTGGCCTTGCTGGATGGGCAAGGCGCCGTCGTCTGGCAATGGCGTCCCGAGGATTCGGATGCCGCCTTGCTGGGGCAACGCCCTCACCATCAGTTGGTGTGGAACGGGCTCCATCCGGCAGGCGCATTCGCGCTGATGCTGCTGCTGACCGGCGATGACCCCTGGTTCGAACTTCCCATTCCAGCAGAAACCCTGGCCCCCCTGCGTGGCGCCTCGCTGGAGATCGAGATGGGATGGCCCATGTCGGCCGACTATCTGGCGCTGGCCGGGGCCGTGCAGCCGCTTGAGCGACAGATCGCGCAGGAGCGCAGCCGGGCCAATGATCTGCAGGATCAGTGGCACACACAGCGCATGCTGCTTGAGCAGCAGCATGCGCAGGATGTCCAGCAACTGGAAAAGCACAGCGCTGCGATCCATAGGCTGCAGCACCGCAATGCCCTCCTGGAAGACAGCCACCAGTCACAGAGCAAGGAGCGCGCCATCTGGCAACAGGAAGCCACCCGCGTACAGCGGGACTTCGCACGGCTGGAACAACACCTGCGCGACATCGAGAACTCCACCGTCTTCCGGGCCACGCGCCCCCTCGTCCACGCCAAGATGCGAATTGACCGCCTGCTGGGCCGCACGCCAGTGCCTGCCCCCGTCCTCCATACACCCGTACCCCAGCCGATGCCCCAGCAGCCCGTCGATGTGATCGTGCCCGTGTACCGCGGCCTGGATGACACGCGCAACTGCATCGAATCCGTTCTGGCCAGCCCCTGCCGCACGCACTGGCAACTCGTGGTCATCAACGATGCCAGCCCGGAGCCCGAAGTCACGGCCTGGCTGCGCGAGAAGGCGGCGCAGGAGCCTCGCATCACCCTGCTGGAGAACGAGGAGAACCTCGGCTTCGTCGGTACCGTCAACCGGGGCATGGCGCTGAACACCGCCCATGACGTGCTGCTGCTCAACAGCGACACCGTGGTCGCCAATGACTGGCTGGACCGCATCCGCCAGGCAGCCTACGGCGATGCACGCATCGCCTCAGTCACGCCGTTCTCCAACAACGCCACCATCTGCAGCTACCCGCGCTTTTGCGAGGGCAACGATCTGCCGCCCGGCATGGATACGGCTGCCATCGACGCACTGTGCGCGCGCACCAATCCCGGCCAGGTGGTGGACGTGCCCACCGGCGTGGGCTTTTGCATGTACATCCGCCGCGACAGCCTGAACGCCGTCGGCCTGTTCGATACCGAGCACTTCGGCAAGGGCTATGGCGAAGAAAACGACTTCTGCCAGCGTGCCGCAGAGGCTGGCTGGCGCAACCTGCATTTGCTGGACACCTTCGTGCTGCACACGGGCGGCGTGAGCTTCGGAGAAAGCAAGAGCCCGCGTGAACGTGCCGCCATGGAAACCCTGCGCAGGCTGCATCCGCGCTACGAAGCCGATGTCATGGCCTTCGTCCAGGCCGACCCTGCGCGCACGGCACGCCTGGCGCTGGATGTGGCACGCCTGCAGGCCGAGGCAGTGCAGCAGCCCGTGGTGCTGGCCGTGCTCCACGACCGGGCGGGCGGCACCGTGCGCCATGTGCGCGAACTGGCGCAGTTCCTGCAAGGCAAGGCGCTGTTCCTCATGCTCTCGCCAGCCGCAGGTGGCACCGTGGTATTGCGCCGTGCCGAGGAAAAGGAAGCATTCGAGCTCGCCTTCCGCGTCGCCGACCAGATGGAGGAACTGGTGCAGGCACTGCGCCAGCTGGGCGTGGTGCATGTGCACTACCAGCATCTGCTGGGCCACAGCGAAGCCATCCTGGACCTTCCCGCCCGTCTGGGTGCGGCCCATGACTTCACGGCCCATGATTTCTATACCTACTGCAAGAACATCTCGCTGACCGGCATCGACAACCGCTACGTCGTGCCGCCCCGCGCGGGCGAGTGCGGCTGCTGCGAACCCACGGACACAGCCCCCTACGCCGGCACCGTGGCCCAGTGGCGCCATCGCAATGCACTGCTGCTGAACAACGCGCGCCATGTACTGGCCCCCAGCCAGGACACGGCCCGCCGGATCGCCGGTTTCGTGCCCGGTGCCCGCGTCCAGGCGGTTGCCCACACCGACCTGCCGGCACAGCTGCCGGCCCCGGTGGCACACCCGCTGGCCGCCACGGCCCCGCTCAAGATCGTCGTACTGGGAGCCATGAGCGCCATCAAGGGCGCCGACGTACTGGAAGCCGTGGCGATCGAAGCCGCCAAGCGGGGAGCTCCTGTGGAATTCCATCTGCTCGGCTATGGCTACCGCAGCCTGCAGACCCAGCCGCGCGCACGCCTGACCGTGCACGGCGGCTACAAGGAAGAAGAACTGCCTGCTCTGCTGCAGTGGTTGCAGCCCGACCTGGCCTGGTTCCCCGCCCAATGGCCGGAGACCTACAGCTACACCCTGAGCGCCTGCCTGGCCGCCGGGCTGCCGATCGTCGCGCCCGACATAGGAGCCTTCCCCGAAAGGCTGGCGGGCCGCGACTGGTCCTGGGTCATGCCCTGGGACGCCAGCACCGCCCAATGGCTGGACTTCTTCGCGCAAATACGCGAACGCCACTTCATTGAAGGGCAGCCACCGCAGCAACCCACCGCGACAGGGAGGGCGGTCGCCCAGCCGGGAGCCACTTTCTATGGCGACGGTTATCTCCAGGGGCTGCAGCCGCGCGATCAGGCCCTGCTCCAGCCACTGGATGCGGCCTTCCTGGCCACACATCGCCTGCAACGCCAGGACCATGCTGCAAGATCGGGGGCCTTGATCCTGCTGGCCCATCTGCGCTCGCTACCCATCCTGCGCGGCGTGGCCAGGCGCATTCCCGCGCACTGGCAGCGCCGGGTCAAGAATTGGCTGCAGGCCTGAGTCAGCAGGCAAGACCGTCGCTGGCGGGCTTGCAGCCCCGACTGCCCTGAACCTTGCGCGCTTCTTCAAGGCAAGGTCCGCATCGCGCAAAGGTTGACAACGCTTCTCAGGCCATGCACTCCATACGCCAGTCATTCCACAGGGGCATCCATCGGATGTCCTTCCTGCTGCTGACCATACTGCTTTGCGGCTTCCTTCTGCCGGCCGGTGCAACTGATACGGCCTTCCATGACCAAGGAGTACTGGAGGATATCCATTTCGATGCGGCCAAACAGCAGTTGATCGCCAAGGGTTGGAGCGCCTCCGGGCGCAGCCACGCCTTTCCGACCCAGGCTTCGATCTTCCTGGACGACCACCTTGTCTACCAAGGCCGGCTCAATGCCCTGTCGTATCCCAGGCCCGACGTTGTGGCGGCTACAGGCAATCCGAACTGGGCCAACGCCGGATTCCACATCCGTGCCCCGCTCGACCCGGACTTTGCCTCCGGCACCTACACCGTACGCATGGAAATCATGACCACGGACGGCAGGCGTTTTGCGCTGACCACCATGGACAAGGCGCGACAGATCACGCTGCACCAGCCTGCCCGCGCCGGCCTGCTGCCCAGAGCCGGCGCCCTTGTGGCCTTCTGCCTGCCCGCGCTGCTCCTGTTGCTATCCCTGTCCGGATGGCAGTCCAGGCTGCGCATTGGTGCCAGGGCTTTTGGTGCGGCAACCGCAGCAGCCTTCATCATTCTGGTGGCGGGTGGATGGACCGGCTCCTCCGTTGCCCTGCTCTTTCAGAACGACGAGCTTGTTACCCATGACGAAAATGCCTGGCTTGGTACCCCCCAGATCATTCGCAGCGATGAATGGCAGGTCATCACCGCCATGGCCATCAGCCAATACCATGCCGCGGCACCCGGACACCTGCTGAAGAGCTTCGAGAACACCAGCACGGTTTTTTCCAGCGCCGGCCACAACATGAACACTGTGGGCATGAGCGGCGTGCCCGTCTCCAATCTGTCTGCGCTTGCCAAGCCAGCTACTTGGGGCTTTTTCATCCTTGACCTGCGGCGGGCGCTCGCATGGTACTGGTGGTTTCCTTACTTTGCCGGATTCGCTGCATGCCTGTGGGTCCTGGTGCGCATCGCACAACTGCGCTGGCAGCCCGCAGCTGTTCTTGCACTTAGCGTAAGTGCGTCCCCCATGTCAGTTGGCTGGTCGGGCTGGCCTGTCTACATCCTGTTTTTCGCACTGCTCGCCTTCGGCATGTTCTTGACCGCCTGGACAAGGCAATCCATCCGGCAGGTGCTGCCCAGGGCATTGGTGGCAGGCTGGGCACTGGCAGGCTTTGCCCTTACCCTGTACCCGGCCTGGCTCGTAGTGGTGGCCAGCCTGCTGGGCCCGCTCGCCATAGCATGGCTGTATATGCACCGCGGGGACTGGCGCTGGAACTGGCAACAGGCACTGCTCGTGGTGGTAATGGCGCTTGTGCCTGCCCTTTTGCTCTACGCATGGTGGCTTCATGCTGCAGACGCCGTGTCGTCGATTGCTGCCACGGTCTACCCGGGAAGGCGCATGGAGACAGGGGGATACATGGATCCCTGGTATCTGGCCCGAGGGCTTTTCGGTCCGGATCAGATGTTCCACATCACCGACATGCTTGTCCCCAGCGATGCCGGCTCCTACATTTTCCTGGCCATTCCGCTGGCCTTGCTGTTTGCCTGGCAGCAAACGCAGGACATGCGGTGCAGCACGCCACGGCAAATGGATCTGGCGGGGTGCCTCTGCCTGACCTTCATTGGCTGGACCCTGTACTTTTCATACCAGGGCATACCTGCCTGGCTGGCTCAGGCGACGCAATGGGCTAAGGTTCCTGTCTACCGCACGGATATCGGCTTGCTGCTGGCTCAGACCTGGCTGCTGGCCAGCGTGCTCAGGAAACAATGGCCCACCCAGGCCTCGGAAATCATTCCAACCATCCCGGAAAGGCAGCGCCAGTTGTCGGCACTTGCGGTAACGGGAGCAGCCGCCTGCGCATGGCTTGCGGTTTTCACCTATTCAACGCTGCCTGCGGCGATCTCCGAGACCATCAGTCCTGGGGTCGCCGTCATCACGGCAACCGCCTTTGCCGTCCTGGCCCTGCTGCTGGCAAACCGGCAATTTGTTGCCGCAATGGCCATCTACATGGTCTGGATGCTGGGAACAGCCCTGCCCTTCAACCCCTTGCTGCAGGCGCCATTGCATGTAGAACCAGGGCCAAAGCTGCAACAGCTGGACGCCGATGCCACGAGCCGCCAGGCCCGCTGGGTCGTGCTGGACAACAATCGGCAGGCCATGGCGCTGGCGGCATCAGGCATCAGGATCAGTTCAGGGATCTTCTACCACCCGCCTCTCGCGTTCTGGGAAAGACTGGACCCCGGGAGAAAATACTTCGGTATCTACAACCGCTATCAGCACCTGACCATAGAAGGCGCCGAACTGCAAGGCACGGATTTCGAGCCCGTCCTCCATAGCCTGGACCATGTGCTGCTGCGTGTGGACACACGCAGCTTCGACTTCTCGAAGATTGCTGCCACCCACATCGCAGCACCGCAACGGCATGAGCAGGGCCTGAATCAGAATCCGCACCTGCGGCACCTGAAGTCCGAGGGCAGCTGGAGCTTCTATCGCACGATAGATTGATGGACGGGCCTGAGGCCCGATCCCGGCTATGGTTTGCCCAGCAGCAGCAGGATCTCATTGTTGCGCAACCAATCTTCGGGATAACGTCCCTGCAATGCCTCGGGAATGGGCATGTCCACGTGGCGCCGCTCCTCACGCAACACCTCGAAACCGGCCTGCCGGGCGATATCGATCAGTTCATCAGCAGTGAGCCGGTTCAGCGCCTGGTATTCCTTGAACACGAAGCGCTTGTAGCCATCCGCACCGAAGTCCGCAAAGCCAAAATCCACCTCGGCGGCATCAAGAGGGCCCTCATGCTTTTCGATGGTGTTCCACAACTCCTCTTCCGAGGCCATCAAATGGTGCCAGGGCACATCATCATAGCGACGCAGATGCGAGCCCCAGGGAGAGTGGAACAGGGGCTCGATCTGCAGGAAGAAGACGCCACCCGGCCGCAGACAGGCATGCAGGTCCGCCAGGATGGGAAGCACCTTGTCTCGCTGCACATGCTCGAAGGTGGACCAGCTCAGCAAGCCATCGTAGCCTGCATGCCTGCCCGCCAACGGCGAGTTTGGCACGATGGTCTCGAAGCTCAGCGCGGCGGGAATGCGCGACATGCCCAATTGCTCTCGTGCAATCCGGGGCAGCTTGGCATACTCCTGTCGAATATCTATGCCGTGGATGGATGTCGCGCCGTGGCGCAATACCAAAGCTAGGTCGGTGATGCCGTCGCCGCAGCCGAAATTCAGCAATTTGGCCTGGGACAGATTCAGCGACCGTCCCAGCCAGTCATGGGCCAGATCAGCCGCATAGTTGAAATGCGCACGAAACCATTCATCCGTGATCTTGTCGGCATTCCATGGGGAAATGCCTAACAGCCGCTCCTGCAAACGCAGCATCCAACTCATGCGATCGTCCTCTTTGTTCTTTCTTTAGCCCAGATAACGTTTACAACCGCTGCAGTACATAGGCATCCTGGTGATTCCAGAAATGCACAAGAGAGCGATGGCACAGCGCATCGCTCCCCCAGGTCTCGGCAATGCGGTCCAGCACAAAGCGCTCAGAGGTAAAAGCTGTTCCGTATTCATTGGCGTCGATGGCGCTCGACTCGCTGGATGGGGCGAAGAAAAAACCATCATCATCGAGCTTCACGCTATCGAAGTCCGCCGCCTTCACACCATGCGTGCTGAACACCAGCAAACCGCCCGGTGCCACCGCATCGCGCAATACCTTCAGCCAGCGTGTCCAGGTCGAGCGCGGCAGATGGCTGAACAGCGACAGCACGAACACCAGCTCGTACTGCTGGGGCCAGCGTACCTGCTCCGGCACGCTGGCCGACGCAAAGCCCTTCACGCCGAATGTCTGCTGCGAGAAATCCACGGCATCGGCCACGATGTCCGAGACCGTGACGCGTTCAGCCCCCAGGGCCTTGACCAAGTGCCGCGTGAAGCGGCCATGGCCGCTGGCGAACTCCAGCATGCTGGCCGTGCGCAACAGCGGCTTGTCCACGGCCTCCAGCAGCAGCATGAGTTCCGACAGCGTGCGCCAGCCGTCGGCGAAGTAGTCGCGCAGCGGATTCACGCTGGACGGATGACCTCGGAAGAAGCCAAAAATATCGTCCTTCGGGGAAATTCTGCAGTCCAGTCCCATGATGTTGGAGAACGAGCCCACAAGCCCATGGGCTTCTATCAGCGCATGCGCCTGCAGCAGGCTGTCGTCGTTTTCGCGTGCACGGACCAGCACCTGCGCAGCACCTGCGCGATCGCCACGCTCCAGGAGATACAAAGCCTCCTGCAGCAATCGCTGCCCTTCACCGAGGGGATTCGAAGAATTGTCGGATGTCATGGGGTGTGGATTATGGAGCCAACGACAAGCAGCCGTGTATCCCGCCGTACGGGCTCAGCTCCAGTGGTGGGGCAACCGCACCAAACCCGGCAAGGGCTTGGGAAAGATGAAGCGCAGGTGCAGGAACTGGAACCACTCGTCATAGACGGCCAGCCCTGTCTCATCGAACAGGAAAACGCTGATCACGTAGTCGCCGCTGTGGAGCGGCAGCTCCGGGAACGTCAGCACGGTCTGCCAGGTTCCATCGGGCAACTGGCGAGGGACCGCTCCATCCTCATGCGTGGCGAGGGAGGTGATGCCCACGCCCTTGGACTGCTCGATCATGAAGCCGATATGGGGCCGCTCGCTCCCCCGGCCGCGCGCGGTGATGGTCACGACCAGATCCTGGCTTTGCAAGAGACCGGGCTGGTCACCCACAGGCTCGGCCAGATCCTTCACATCCACGGAAAGAATGCAGGCCGAACCACTGTCAACGGCCGCGACGGGACCTCCAGGCTCAGGCTGTACCTCCTGGTGTCCGGCACCCTCGCCCGCAGGCACCTGCAGTGCGGCGACGGGAGCCTCCAGCGACTGCTGCTCACGCTCCTGGCGCTCACGCGTATGCAGATCGTACGCGGCCAGCACTGGTTCGGTCGGGCCGAACTGCGCCACTTGGCCACCCCGCAGCCACAGGGCGGCATCGCAGAGATGGCGAATGTGATAGGGGCTGTGCGAGCAAAACAGGATGGTGCAGCCGCTTTTGCGGAACGCCATGATGCGTTCGATGCATTTCTTCTGGAAATGCTGGTCGCCCACAGCCAGGGCTTCATCGATGATCAGCACGTCCGGCTGCACCGCCGTCACGAGCGCAAACGCCAGCCGCACCGTCATGCCAGAAGAATAGGTCTTGACGGGCCGGTCCAGTGCTTCGCCCAACTCGGCGAACGCCGCGATCTCGGGCTCGAGTTCGCGCATGCGCTCGTGGCTGATGCCGATCAGGCTGCCGCCGAAATACAGATTGTCACGCCCGCTGAAGTCGGGGTGAAAGCCCGCGCCCAGCTCCAGGATGGCGGTCACCCGCCCTACCCGCTCGATCTGGCCGCAGCTGGGCTGCAAGGTGCCCGCGAGCAGCTTGAGCAACGAGCTTTTGCCCGCGCCGTTGTCACCGATCACTCCAATGCACTGCCCACGCCGCAGTTCGAAAGACACATCCCGCAGTGCCCAATGGCTGCGGTGCGTGGCAGCCCCCGTCAGCAGAGCCTTCAGGCGCGAACGCGGAGAGGGATAGAGCTTGTATTCCTTGCCCAGCTGGCGCACACGCAGCACCATGTCATCGGGCAGGGCATTGCCATGCTTCATGCTCATAGCCAATCCACCAACTGGTCACGGCTGCGCCGCACCAGCGCATTCAAAACGATGGCGCCGCCCGCAAGCCAGGCCAGCGACACCCACCACACACTTAGCGGCGGCCAGGCCCCCTGCAAAAGCACCTGCTGATAGCCCTGGACCAGCCCCGTCATCGGATTGAGCCAGAGCACCCAGCGCCAGCTCTCGGGAAACATGCTCAACGGAAACAGAATAGGGGTCAGGTAGATACCTACGGACAACAGAAAGCCCACCACCTGTACTGTATCGCGCAGGGCGGCGGCCAGGATGGCCAGCACATACGCAAGCACCAGGCACAGCAGCACCTGCAATGCCAGCAGTGGCAACAAGGCCAGGACGGCGGGCTGCAGTCCATGGGAGGGAATATAGGCCAAGGCCACCAGCAGCAACAGCGGGCCATAGATCAGCGCACTGGCCAGCACCGAGCGCGTGACGAAAAGCACGGGGGGCAAGGGGTTCTTCTGCAACAGCCCGCCTGCGTCGATCAGGCTGTTCATGCCCCGCGAGACGGCATCGCAGAAGGCCATCCAAGGCAAGGCACCCACCACGAGAAATGCCCCCACCGCACGTGTTGGTGCGTGCTCACCCAGCCGCATGCCGAACACCACATCGAATACCAGGTAATAAGCTGCCACAGTCAGCAGCGGCTGCAGGTAGGGCCAGGCAATGCCCAGGGCCGTGCCGGTGTGGCGCGAAGCGATCTCGCGGCGTATCAGAACCCACGCCAGACCGCGCCCGCGCCACAGCGCAAGCGCCTCGTTCCATAAAGCGTTCATCGTAAAAAACTAGAGGCTACCCGCCAGCGCCATTGAGGCACAGGCAGAGCAGCCTTTGGATAAGACAGATCGCCGGACTAGCGCTGTGTCACAGCGGATTTCTGCGCGGCAGGTGCATGGCGTTCGACAAAAGTGTCGAGCGCCTTGTCATCGGCCACCATCTTTTCCTGCGCCTTGTTCACCAGCGCCATGCGGGCGTCATTGGCAGACTCTGTTCGAACCTCGCGCAGCAATTCGTCCTTGACTTCATCAAACGGGCGGACCGAGGGCGCACGCCGCTCTTCCAACTGGATCACATGGTAGCCGAACTGGGTCTGGACCACGTCGCTAAGGTCTCCTTTTTTCTGCAGGGCAAAGACGGCCTTGTCGAACTCTGGAACCATGCGACCCTGCGTGAAGAAGCCGAGATCGCCACCGCGCGCCGCGCTGCCCTTGTCGGCTGAATTTTCTTCAGCAAGTTTCGCGAAATCGGCACCCTTCCTGGCCTGGGCCAGCAGTTCTTCCGCTTTGGCACGCGACTCGGGCGTCGTGCCAGAAATCAGGATGTGCCGAGCCTTCACCTGCTCACCCACCTTGAAGCGCTCGGGCTTGGCCTGGTAGATGGCACGGGCCTGCTTCAGCATGGCCGCCTCGCTAGTCCCGGCTTTGCTAGCCGCACGGTTCAACAACTCGTCAGACAGCACCTTGTCGCGTGCCACCTGCAAGGCAGCAGCCACCACAGGATCCTTGTCCAGCCCATCGGCCAGAGCCTGCTTGCCCAAGGCCCGGCGGACAAAGAGATTCTGTGCAATCTGCCCCACAGTCTGCTTGCTGGCCAACGCCTGCGAACGCACCTCGACAGGCAGGCGCATCTGCACATCGGCCTCTACATCAACCGCAGTGACGGCGGTCTGGCCATCGTGCACCAGCGTGACCGCATCGGCGGCGTGCACCACTGGCACAGCAGCTACCAGCGCTGCCACGGCCCAGGCTTGCAACGGAGAGAAACGGATTGTCGAAAGCTTCATGGAATTGAAAACGAATAGTGAATAAAAAAAGGCAGGGGAAAACCCCTGCCTTTTCGGATCGCGTTACCGCGAAAAAGTGCCCACTAATTAGGGAGCAACGCGCGTGTAGCGGTGCGGCCAGGTCACGCCGTAGGTGCCGGACATACCTGCACGAGCGGAGGGGTTCTCCAGCTTGATGAAGGCGGAACCGATCAGGGGCAGGCCCAGGCCGGAGTTGGTGGTCGTCAGAACACCCCAGCCGTTTTCGTAGGTGCCGGACGTAGCCGTGGTGCGGGCCACCGAAGCGCCCAGCACGGAGTTGCCAGCGTCCTTGAATGCCAGCACGCTGACTTCACCGCAGAACTGCACGGAAGTGGTACCGCCGGGCGAGAACTCGGGGATCACGCCGCTGGTAGTTTCTTCACGGTCCCAGAACTTCTGGCCGTCTGCCAGCACGCAGATGTTGCCCTTGGAGTCCACGGAGGTGTTACCGTTGGCCTTGTATGCGCCGTTGGATGCACCAACTTGGGCGGTGCCAGCTGTACCACCTGCGGGGTAGAACCAGTTGCCAGCTTGAACAGCGTTGCCGCCAGCAGTCTGGGTCAGGTTGGTGAACAGGCGGTAAGCGACATTGCTGTTAGCAACGGCGTAGTTGGCCACAACGTTGTAACGGCGTGTGGGCATGGAGAACACCCAGTCCGTCTTAGCCGAGATAATGGCGTCCGTAGCGTACTGGTTGGTCACCGAAGTGGCAGCCAGAGCCGTAGTCAGGTTGATGGCCTGAACGCGGGGATCGGTCACACCACCAGTGTAAGGCGTGGACATGTCGGGCAGGTCGCTGTAGTTCATGGTCAGCGCCGCAGTCGTGATGGCCTTGCCATCTTGACCGAACACGTTGGCCGTACGGAACAGCGGGTCAGACGTTGTGTCGTTGGCGGAGACGCCCACGGCTTCATTGTTGACCTGCGGGAAGTGCACGAAGTTGCCACGGCCCGTAGCCTGGATGGCGGTTGCAGCACCCGAGAACGTGGTGGTTTGGGCCACGTTCAGGATGTACCAGTCAGCCATCAGGCCGCTGGTGGGAGTCTGCAGGCCAGCTTGGGCAGCGGTAGCTTCGGTGAAGTTCGTCACGGCGACGGTGTCGACCAGCGAGCGAGCAGCAGAGCCGGCGACCGAGCAAGGTGCCACGGCGTTCACGTGCTTGGTAGCAGTGTACAGAGGCGAAACACGGTTGCCAGTGCTGTTAGCCACGCCGTCAGCATTCCAGGCCGTAGCGCTGGTGATGTCAGCCATGTTGAAGATTTCAACGTAGCCTTCGCGGGTCTGGTTAGCCTTTTCTGCATCGGTCAGGCCGGGAGCCAGGCGACGGGTACCGAAAGGCACGGCCACGTTCTTGGTCAGAGCGGGCACAGTGCAGGTGTTGTCAGCGCTGACCAGCGAGGCACCTTCGGCGCCATTAGCGGACACAGCACCAGTCCACACGTCGCCGGGCGACAGGTAGATCTGGAAGTCCAGCAGGTCATCGGAGTTGGCGGCGCTGCGGAAGCGGATCTTCACAGCCTTGCCGTTCACGGTGTCCGTGTTGGTCAGGTGCAGAACGGTAGCGTTGCCGTTCTGGGCGTTGAAGTAAGGCACCACCAGAGCGTGGCCAACGCCACCTTGGGCCAGCGTCAGGCCACCGGTAGTAGCCTGCAGCAGCTGCGAGGCAGCGGCAGCGGTCTTGGCATCACCGCTCGTGTTCAAACCGCCGATAACGGCAGCCGAAGCCACGCCGGCAAAGCCCAGGCCACCAACCATGGCAGCAATGCTCAGGGCCAGAACATTTTTCTTCATAAGAACTATCTCCAGTAAAAAGATAAGGTAGTTGCAACCACCACGATTGATCGCCGAGGAATCGTAGCACAGCCATTTGCGCCACTTACCGCTTATTTCGGGCGCTCAGATCGTGTTTCGGAAAAAAACAACACTTTCATAACACCCACAAGTGGAGGACAGGATTATTGCAAACATCCGCGTCCGTGCCTAGCTTTCGCGAGCAACTCGAGGCGATCTACCGATTGCCGGCCTACTCCAGGAACAGCCACCACTGGCCGTCCTCACGGATCCAGACTTCCTGCATGCCCATGGGCACGACAGCTCCCTTGGCCATGGGCAATTGCGCCTTGAACTTGATGTTGAACTCGCAGCGATCCGCCTCGCACTGCGCCTTGCCGGCCTCGAGGTCCTCGACAGCTGGCGGGGTGCCATAGGCACGGCGGAACTGCTCCTGGGTCTTGATCGCACGGTAGGCAGGCGAGGTGAAGCCATAGGCCTTTGCCACATCCCCATCCACGCGTGCCTGCCAGTAGGCCAGCGAGCGCTCGGCCACAATGGTTTCCGGGTCCTTGGGCTTGCCCAGGCCTGCACAGCCGGCCAGCACGGCGACGCCGGCCAGGGCGGCGCCCCATTGCAGCCAGCGCACCCGGCCCTGCGTCGGGCGTTGGTTCGTCAAGAGATTCATGAGCTTGTTTTCTCCAAAAAGAAAGTTTCGAGGCATGGCGCCTGCATTGGTTCCGGCCTCAGCGCCCACTGCCCGACGACAGGGGACCGATCTCCACCTCCGCCTTGGACCCGGCGGGCTCCGGCGTCTTGAGCAGCGGGACCAGGGCACGCATCTGATCGCGCAGATCATCGCTAACGCTGCGGATATCGACATCGGAGCGGACCACGCGCGGGGTGATGATGACCAGCAATTCGGTGCGCCGCCCCGAGTTGGAGGTGGAGCCGAACAGGTTGCCGACCACAGGCAAGTCGTGCAGGAACGGCACGCCATTGCGGCCATTGGTATTCGTTTCCTGGATCAGACCGCCCATGACGATGGATTCGCCAGAGCGAACAGACACTCGGCTGGAGAGCTGCCGCTGCAGGAACGAGGTCTGCCCGGTGATGTCATCCTTGCTACCCACATCGGTGACCTGCTGGTTGACCGTCATGGTGACGAGATTGCCCGCATTGACCGACGGCGTGACCTGCAGGTTCACGCCCGTGTCCTTGTACTGATAGGAATTGGTCGTAGTGCTGCCAACCGTCGCACTGGTGGAGGTCTCTCCCGAACGGTAAGGCTGCTGCGTTCCCACAGCGATGGCCGCCGTATGGTTGTCCAGCACCATGAGGCTGGGACTGGCCACCACTTTGACGTTGGTTTTGGTCGACAGCGCATTGAGCGTGGCGCGGATGCCGCTTGCGGAATTCTTCAACGTGTAATTGAAGCCCATGCCGAGCGCCTCACCCAAGGCAGAGCTTGTCGCCTTGTCCGTGTTGAGCAGAGTGCCGCCACCTTTATAGCCGTTGTTGCCCACATCACCACTGAAAGTCCACTGCAGACCGTACTGAAGGGCGTCATTGAGCGTCACCTCGACGATGCTGGCCTCGATCAGCACCTGGGTCGGCGGCAGGTCCAGCTTCTTGAGCGTCACCTCGATGCGCTCGAATTCCGCAGGTGTGCCCCAGACCAGCACGGAGTTGTTGAGCTCGTCAGCCATGACACGGATGTTGCCGATGCTGGCCGTGCCGCCGCCCTGGCCGCCTGCGCCGGTTTGCCCCAGGCGCTGCTGGTTGTTGCCGAAACCGCTATTGCCAAAGCCACTGCTGCCGAAGCCACTGTTGCCAAAGCCGCTATTGCCAAGGCCACTGCTGCCGAAACCGCTGTTTCCGAAGCCACTGTTTCCGAAGCCACTGTTTCCGAAGCCACTGTTTCCGAAGCCACTATTGCCGAAGCCACTGTTGCCGAAACCGCTGTTGCCCATGGAGGTCCCAAGTCCCGGCGCCACACCGCTGTTGGCTGTAGAGCCACCGCCCGATCCGCCAAAGATGCCCGACAGCACGCCTGCGAGATGCTTGGCATTGCCGTTTTGCACGTGATAGATGTTCAGTTGCGGCTGTGCGCCGCCCGAGCCGGGCTGGTCGAGCTTGGCGATCCAGCGGCGTGCTTCCTCGAGGTAGGCCGCACGGGGCGTGATCACCAGAATGCTGTTGAGCCGCTCGATGGGCATGATGCGCAATGCGCCAAACAGCGGATTGCCTTCGCCCAGGGCGACTGCGGCATTGGGTGCGGCCGCAGCCGCCGCCCCCCCAGGCCGAGCAGCACCGACCGCCCCCACCGCACCTGCAGCCGGTGTTGCCGCCTGGGCAGCAGCGCCGCCTCCGCTCATCAGTTGCAAGGCGGCATTGACCTCCTGGATGGTCACATACTTTAGCGGGAACACGCCCACCGACATGCCCTCCAGCAGGTTCACGTCAAAGGTGCGCACCATCTCCAGCCAGCCTTCGGCCTGGGCGCGCGACCCCACCATGACCAGCAGGTTGCGGACATTGTCCACGCGCACGATGGCATCACCCGGCACCATGGGGCGCAGGATGGACGCCATCTCGTTGGCGCCAATGTACTGAAGCGGAACGATGATGGTCCCATACCCAGGCGCAAGCGGTTTGTCGACCACCGCCTGGCGTACCGTGGCACCGATGCTCTTGAGCGCATCGATACGGCCCACATGGTAGGTGCCCCGCGCATCGCGGACCATGGCCATGCCATTGGCCTGCAATGCCGTCTCGAGCAGGTTCAGCGCCTGGTCGGCAGGAACTTCCTTCTGGGTGCTCAAGGTGACCGTGCCTGCGATGGGCGGGTGCAGCACATAGTCCTGCGACAGGATGTCGCCCAGCACGGTGCGGACCACCTGCGCCAGAGGAGCGTCCTCGAAACTGAGCTTGACCGGAGCCCCGGAGACAGGAGGCAGGGCCTGGGGCCCGGCAATCAGCTTGCCCGTACCCTCCATGATGCGGGGCTGCTGACCTTCGTTCGATTTGGCGTCGGTTTTTTTCTCCTCCGCCGGCTCGGTGAAGATGTAGTCCTGGGTGTTGCCCGTGCCAAAGTGGCTGACGAAGTTCTTCTGGGCAGGCTGCGCGCATGCCAGCAGCAGCTGGCACACGGCAATGGCTAATGCGGTGTGGACGGGACGGTAATGGAATTTCATGATTTTCTGACCGATCTCTTTCATTTCTGCGGCTGGGCGGCGGCAGGGCCACTGCTGCCGAACGACGGCACGGGCGCTCCCTGGCCGCTTCTGGCCAGCCCGGCGGGCAGCGGAAACTGGGGTCCCTCGGCTGCGGAGTCCGTCCGAGAGGAGGATCCGCGCGAGGGGTCACCCGGACGCGGAGCGGGGCCCTTGTCCATGCTGGATCTGGCAATGGTGAGCGTTCGGCGGCTGCCTTCGCGCTCGAGTTCGACATCGCGTCCGTCCACCCGGATGAGCTTCCAGCCATTAAGGCTCTGGTTCATCATGAGACGCTGCTCCTTGCCATCAACGCGCAGGATGATGCCCGTCACCTTGCCCGCGAACGAGCCCAGCACCTGGGCATTGGCCAGGCGGTCGGGCTCGGGCTCCTTGGCAGGCGGTGGGGGTGGCGGTGGCGGTGGAGGCGGGCGACGCGTCATGGCGAACAACGGGCGCTCCTGCATCTGCAGCAGCTGCCTGTCTTCCTGGCGGGGAGCAGACCCGGACGGAGACTGGGGAACCATGGCTTGGATATCGCCCCGCTGCACTCCAGGCGGTTGCCAGGTCGTGTTCCGAAGTTGAAGCTCGGGCGTCAACCACAAGGCAGCCAGCCCTGCGCACAGTATGAGCTGGGTGCCTGCAATGCCCCAGACCGGTAGATTGGGCCGCCTCACGAGATTTTGCTCCGGAGAATGCTGAACGTGAATTGCGCGCTGAGCTTGGGCACTGCCTTTGGATCATTGCTCAGCAGGCTGCCCTGCAGACTGATTTCAAGATCGTCGAGCCATACGGTGGGAGAGAGGTCCTTGAGAGCCACCAGCGCCAACTGGATGGCGGACCATTCGCCCTCGGCCGTCATGGCCACGCTGATGCGTTCATAGGCGCCATCGTCGGTCACCGGCTTGACCTGGCTGCTAACCACCGACAGGCCCGCCGCATCGAGCATAGTGCGCAACCTCTGCTGCATGCCATTGCCAGTCTGGGTCGCATCCAGCTCTCCGGGATAGACATGCTTGGCCTTGATTTCCGCCACCTGGACCAGGGCCTGGCGGATTTCATCTTCCTGGTCGCGCATTCCCAGCAGCCGCGCATACCGGGGCGCCAGCGTATCAAGGGCTTCCTGCGCGGCCTGATGCCGGCCATAGATCCAGAGTCCAGCCAGGCTCACAGGAACGAGCACCAGCAAAACGAGCGCGCCCAGCAGCAGCAACTGGCGTGCCAGGGGGGCAGGTATCGCGATTTTCATTGGCCCTCCTTGGCAGCCGGGGGCACAGAGGCAATACCAGGCTCCGCAGAGGTGCCTTCCGCCGGCGTGGCCGGCTCGTCAGGCAGAGCATGGGAGCCAAACACCTTGGGGTCGATCACGGCCTCCAGGACAAAACTGTCCTTGCTGGTCCCTGCGGCCCGCGTGACGGCACTGGGCAGTTGCACATCGACGAACCCCGGCACCTTGGAGAGCAGGTCCACAGCGTGCGACACATTGCCGCTCAACCCCAGCACCGTGAGCTTGTTTCCCTTGAATTGAATGCGCTGCACAGCGGTATCGTCGGGCAGGGTGGCCGTCAACGCGGACAGGACACGCAGGTGGTCGAGTTGCTGGCGCTGGCGGTCCAGCAAGGTGGCCACATCCTGCCCCCCTTCCGCCAGACCCTGCCGGGCGGCCACGACCTCCGAGACTGAACGTGAAAGCTGGGTGAACTGCCGCTGGGCATCCAGCGCGCGAAACCGCAGTTGCAAAGAGGGCGTGGCAGCGATTGCCAGAGCCAGGGCCAGCACGGCGCCCAGGCCCAGCATCAGCCAGCGCCAGCGCCATGCTTCTTTTTTCAGGCGCTGCTGCTCGCCGAAGCCGTCAAGCATAACAGGGATACCCGATGCGCTCATCGCCCAAACCTCGGGCTCGGCGCCCTTGGCCAAGGCCGGATGGTCGGCGAACGCCTTCAGAAGCCCGTCGATGTGAGCACGCGAGACGATCACCACATCGACCGGACCCTGCGACGGAATAGCGCCATGCGCCGCGTCGGGGGCCTTGCGCCGGACGTAGCCGCAGACGGTGTCCAGCGCGGAAAACGGGGACATGGTCTGCACGTCCAGCGCAACCGCCCCCTGCAGTGAGGCGGGCGGCATGGCAGGCAGGCGAAGGCTGCGTGACAGGACATTGCCTTCATCCACGAGCACCGCCACGCCAGCGGGGACGGAGCTGCCCTGCCCCGGCTCCTGCCAGCGCAGCCAGCGGCCTGCACGCACCCATGCACCCGCCTTGTGGCCCAGCACCTCGATCCCAGAGGCCGGCATGAGGCGGCGGAGCACCGGCCAATCCATCATCTGCGGCAATGCTTCCTGCCATTGGCGCCCCAGCGCCGACAGGTCCAATCCAAAAAGCTTGGCGTCGGAGGTCATCAATGCCATGAAGCCTGCCATTTCCTACAAAAAAACTGTCTCATCATGACGAATCCTTCTAGCAATTGCAGCGCGCTGCCCTGTACATCGCCACGGGGGCACCCACTACATACGTCCTTGCCATACCTGCATGGAAGAGAAATCCGTCCACGGCAATTGCCCCATAGGCCGCTGCTGGCGCACGTCCACTTGGCGCATGACCAGCACCGCCCCCGCTGCCTCAAAAGGAACGCGCGCTATCACGGTGTACCGCGAACTGGACTGCGCCTGGCGAATCCCACCCACGTCCGCCGTCTCCAGCACCGCCCTCAGTGCCAGGGGCGATGCTTCGAGGTTGACGCCCGGGCGCCCATCTGAATCCGCGACGACGAAATGGCGCAGAGGTGCGTAGATGGCATAGGTCATACCGGGCACCTGCAGCAGGTCTTCAGTGGCTTCGAAAGGCACTCTTATAGAGCGCCGCCTCATCTCCTCGCGGGTCTGGACAATGGCCTGGGCCATCGCTTCCGCCTGCCCGCTTCCGAGTCCCGAAAACCGGGACAGCACCAGTGCCAGCAGGGCAGGCGGCGCATTGTTGATGTTGACCAGGCCACTCCAGGGTATGACTTCGACCGGGATTATCCGTCCCGCGACCGGAACCGTCACCGATTCAAAGGCCTTCAGGTTTGTCGGGCTGGTCGCCATACGCTGCAAAGTCAGGTAAATCGCCGCCTCACCCACGGCGCGGCCTTCGGCCATGTTTCGGGTCACCCCTCCAACCGCAGCCTCCTGGCGGACGACCCCGCCCAGGCTGCTGGCAAAAATGGCCAGTGCAGCGACAATCCAGAGAACCAGCACCAGTGCCATGCCCTGATCGCCCCTTGCCACGGCCTCCCTCCGTCTGACGCGCGGCATCATTGCTGACCTCCACCGAACGAAGGCATCAGAACGCTTCGAGGGTTCGATCCAACCGGTGTGCGCATGGCGATGACCATCATGGGCCACACACCCGACGCCGCCTGCAACTCGATCTGCACAGCAGACGGTAGCTCCTTTTCATTGTCCTTTTCCGGCCCCCATTGCGGCTGCCAATGTGCCACGCCCAGCTTGGCATTCTGGTAACGCAAGGCAAAAGCCGTGACACCGCGATCAATCACATAGGACTGGCTCTGCCCCCAGTCGGGCATGACATCGGGCCCCTGCCAGGGCGCGAAGCGCAATACCAGAGCATCCCCCTCGACCGAGAGCTGGAAGTGGGTGCGCCCGCCCATGCCGAAGCGCGCAGGCATGATGCCCAGCCAGCGTATGCCTTGTGGGCCGCCTTCGAAGAACAGTTCGCTCTCGCCCTGCTTGCGCAGACCCGCCTGCCGCCGTATGGCAGAGGCCTGGCCCAGGACGGAACGCAGAAAAGCGACGGACACGCGCTGATGGTCCATGCGGTCCAGCCGCGCATCGACACGCTCCTGCGTCTGCGAAACCGTGGACATGGCCGACGCCAGTCCAAGCATGAGCAGGGAAAGCAAGGCCATGACCACCAGCAACTCGACCAGGGTGAAGCCTAGTTGGCCTGCCGGCAAACGGCCATGCCGGTTCATCGCGCCACCTCGCCCTGCTGCAAGGGCCGCTGGGGGCGCAGGGTCTCGAAGACCCAGCTGCGCCCTTCGGTGGAGATGGTGATGCGCAAGGCATGGAGCGGAACTGCGGTCTCGGGAAGATCGGCCACGGGAAAAGGTGCCGAGGCCACCTGCCATGCATAGGCGCCATCCTGGCCCGAAGCCTGCGTGCCTCCAGGATCTACCATGGGAAATGCATCCATCAGCGAATCTGCCAGCAGGGCCACGCCCTGGTTCTGCTCCAGCTTGGCCACGCCCCGCGCAGAGCCGCCGACCGCACGATAGATGAGGGCCAGTGAGAGGGCCATGATGGACAGCGCCACCAGCAACTCCAGCAGGGTCATGCCCCGCACCCTGGGGCGGGAAGCGGCGCGCCGACGCATTACAGGGCCTCTTTGGTGACTTGGCCGGACAGCCAGTCCACACGCAGACGCACGCCACCACCGCTTTGCGCGCGGGCGAGCGAAATGCTGCCCCCCGTAGCGCCGCCTTCGGGCAGAAAGACGATGGTCTGGCTGCCATCAGCCAGCGCCATGCCGGCTGCCGTGGTCAGTTGCACCGTCAGGCTGTCGGGCAGCTTGGCCGTGGCCTGTCCGGCGATGCCGTACTGCCGGCTGTTCGTATTGACCGCGAATGCCACAGGCATGCCCTGCAACGTGGCCTGCTGGCGCGCCTTGCGCAGCAGGGCCGTCACGTCCTGCACCGTTTGCCGATAGTCCACGGCATCGCGCAGCTTGCCCATGGCAGGCGGCACGATGCCGATGATGGCGCCAAGAATGGCGAACACCACCAACAGTTCGATCAGCGTGAAACCCTGGGCGCGCTTCAAGACTCATCCTTGGCGAGACGGAATGGCAACGGTTGCGGCAGCTGTTCTGGACAGCTGATTACTTGGTGTTGCGAACGTCGGAAGCCTCGCCCTCGCCACCAGGTGCTCCATCGGAGCCCAGCGAAAGGATTTCGAGGTCGCCATTGGCGGCAGGATAGGTGTAGCGATAGGGGTTGTTCCAGGGGTCGTTGGGCACGCCGCCCTTGAGGTAGGGGCCAGCCCAGCCTGCCGCACCCGCCGGCTGCTTGACCAGCGCGTCCAAGCCCTGCTGCGAGGTGGGATAGCGGCCCACGTCGAGCTTGTACAGCTCCAGCGCCTTTTCGATGTCGGCGATCTGCACGCCGGCCGTCTTGGTCTTTGCTCCACCCAACTGGTTCAGCACCTTGGGGCCGACCAGGCCGGCCAGCAGGGTGAGGATGGCCAGCACGACCAGCAGTTCGATCAGCGTGAAGCCACGCTTGCGGGCGCGGGAGGACAGTTGCTTTTGCATGCGCATCATCTTCTATATACCTTTCAGACAATTCAGATTCATCAGACGGCCAGATCGTTGACGGACAGGATTCCGAGCAGGATCGACACGATGATGGAGGCGATAAGGATACCGAGGACCAGAATCAGCGCCGGCTCCAGCATGGTCAGGAGGCGTTTGATCGCGTTTTCGACCTCGCGGTTCAATATGTTGGACAGCTCCAGCATCATGTCGCCCAGGCGGCCGGTTTCCTCGCCGACCCGCACCAGATTCAGGGCCAGGGGCTCGAATTCTCCGGTTTTCTGGGCGGCATGGGCCATGCGATGGCCTTCCTTGACCATGGGACCCATTTTTTCCAGGCGCTCGCGGATGGCGACGTTGGAGACCGTGTCGCTGGCAATGCGCAGTGCGGTCAGCAGCGTGACGCCATTGCCCAGCAGCGTGCCCAGCGAGCGGCTGAATAGGGTGAGCTGGTACTTGCGCACCACGCCACCCAGGCCCGGCAGGCCCAGCAGCCACGATTGCCAGGTCTGGCGGCCCTTGGGGCTCTTGGCCCAGCGGGCTAAGACCCAGCCCAGCGCGCCCAGCACGATGAACACCGCCCAGCCGTAGCTGCGAAACGCATGGCCCAGCCCCATCACGAATTGCGTGGGAAGGGGCAGCGCGTCACCCATGTCGTTGAAAAGCTGTTCGAACTGCGGCACCACGAAGCCCAGCATGGCCACCAGGGACAGCACGGCCACGCCCAGCAGGATGGCCGGATAGATGGTGGCCGAGACCACGCTGTCGCGCAGGGCCCGCTGGCGCGCCATGTGCTCGACCAGCCGGTTGAGCACGCCCGACATCTGGCCGCTGGCCTCGCCCGATCGCACCATGTTGATATAGAAGTCGCCGAACAGGTCGTGGTGCTTGCCCAGTGCCTGGCTCAGCGGCATGCCGGCCTTGACGCTGTCGAGCACGGACTGGAGCATGGCCTGCATCTGCACCTTGTGGCTCATCTCCACCAGGACCTTGAGCGCGTTGTCCAGCGACAGGCCGGCACGCATCATGATGGCCAGTTCGGTGGTCATGCCCTGGATGTCGTCGGCCTTGATGCGGCCTTTCTTGAGCGCACGCGCCGCCAGCGGCACGTTGCCCAGGCTTGCGGCTTCCTCGACCTTGATGGGCGACAGGCGGCTCTTGCGCAGGTGCACCACCACCTCGGCCACGGCCGCAGCGGAAAAAGTGCCCTTGACCATCTGACCGCGGCTGTCCACGGCCTCCCAGCTGTAATCAGGCATCGCTTTGGTCCTGGGTCACGCGCAGCACTTCGTCCAGCGTGGTGGCGCCCGAGGCCACCTTGCGCAGGCCGTCGTCGTAGAGGCTCAGCATGCCGCTCTTGGCCGCCATGGCATGCAGGGCGTTGGCGTCCTGGCCTTCGATGATGGCGCGGCGCAACGGCTCGTCGATGACCATGAGTTCATGGATGCCGGTACGGCCCTTGTATCCCGTGCCCCGGCAATGCTCGCAGCCGACGGCGCGGTAGATGGGCGAGCCCTCGCGCAAAAAACGCTTGAGGCCGCTGCCCTCGACGGCGGCGGCCGGCAGCGTGTCGGGCTGCTTGCAATGCGAGCACAGCGTGCGCACCAGGCGCTGGGCCAGCACGCCGTTGACCGAGGACGTGATCAGGTAGCTCTCCACCCCCATGTCGCGCATGCGGGTGACGGCGCCTGCGGCCGTGTTGGTGTGCAGCGTGGACAGCACCAGGTGACCCGTCAGCGCGGACTGCACGGCGATCTGCGCGGTTTCTCCGTCACGCATTTCGCCGATCATGATGATGTCCGGGTCCTGGCGCAGGATGGAGCGCAGGGCGTTGGCAAAGGTGAGGTCGATCTGCGGATGGACCTGGATCTGGTTGATGCCGTCAAGCTGGTACTCGACCGGGTCCTCGACGGTGATGATCTTGTTGGAAACCGCGTCGATCTTGGACAGGGCCGCGTACAGCGTGGTGGTCTTGCCCGAGCCCGTGGGCCCCGTGACCAGCACGATGCCGTGCGGCTTGGCCAGCAAGGTGTTGAAGCGCTCCAGCGTATCGACCTCGAAGCCCATGCTTTCCAGGCGCAGGCGCACGTTGGCGCGGTCCAGCACCCGCATGACGATGCTCTCGCCATGCACCGTGGGCGCGGTGGAGACACGCAGGTCCAGTTCGCGGCCCTTGGCGCGGGTCTTGATGCGGCCGTCCTGCGGCAGGCGCCGCTCGGCAATGTCCAGATGGGCCAGCAGCTTGACGCGCGAGCCCACGGCTGCGCTCAGCCGGGGCGGCACGAGTTCGGCCGCATGGATCACGCCGTCCATGCGGTAGCGCACCTGCAGGCCGGCCTCGAAAGGCTCCAGGTGGATGTCGGAGGCGTGCAGCTCGATGGCGCGGGAAATGATGCCCGTGACCAGGCGGATGACCGGCGCCTCGCTGGCCAGGTCCTTCAGGTGCTCGACGAAGTCGCCACCCGTGGCGTCCGACTCCCAGTCCTGGCCTTCTTCGCCTTCGGGTTCCTGGCCGGCTTCGGACAGGGCCTTGCGGATATCGGCTTCCAGCGCCAGCACGGGCTTGATCTGCAGACCCGTGGCCAGGCGCAGCGCCTTGGTGATGAAGGGATCCTGCGGCACGGACATGGCCACTTCGAGCACGCCGTCCTGCAGCGAAATGGGGCAGACGCACTGCGCATCCAGAAAGCTGGCCAGCAGGCCCGGCACATCGGGCAGCAGGTCGGGAAACTCTTCCGCGCGCAGCCAGCGCATGTGCAGCTGCTCGGACAGCGCCTGGGCCACGTCGGCTTCCGCCACCACGCCCAGCTGGACCAGCACCTGGCCCAGGTAGCCGCCCAGCTCCTGCTGCGCCTGCAGGGCGTTTTGCAGATCGCGCTCGTTCAGCTTGCCGGCGGAAAGCAGGCGTTCGCCCAGCCGCCCCTTGATCGGGGCTTCGACACCGGCAATCGGTTCCATGACGTGATTGGTGGAAGACATTGCCGCGGATTATCCACTGTCGCCGCATCCCCCGCGAAAGGCTCCGGATGCGGGGTCCACGGCCGCCCCTGCACCCGGCACCAGCGCTGTCATCAACTGTTACGCAACGGATATAACGGCGCGATGCTGCGCCGCACGATCAAAGTGGCTTCAGGCCGCTTTGACCGCGTCGGCAGGCAGGCCGCTGGCATCGCCCCAGCGGCGCTGCGCCATGACCAGCAGGCCTTCGAAGATGAGGTTGTCCACCAGCTCGAAGGGCCGCGTCATGCTGGGCACCATCTTCCAGCCTGCACCGCCGGCCATGACGCAGGCGGGCTCCATGCTGCAGTGCATGTACAGATGCTGGTACATGCGCTCCACGGCCCCGGCGATGGCGTAGGTGCCGCCACTGGTCAGCGCGTCGCTGGTGTTGGTGGGGAATGGCGTGACTGCACCCGTGGGCACGTGCAGGCCGGCCGTGCCGCTTTCCAGGGCGCGCAGCATGATGCCGTGCCCCGGCAGGATCAGACCGCCCATGAAGTGGCCGTGCTGGTCCAGCGCATCTACGGTGACGGCGGTGCCGATCATGACCACGATCAGGGGCCGCTCTGGCCCGCGCTGCAGGATGTGCTGGCGCGCGCCGATCATGGCCACCCAGCGGTCCGCCCCCAGGCGCGAGGGGAAGTCGTAGCCATTGGTGACTCCGGCCTCGGCCGCGCCGGGCACGGCCCACTGCGGCTCGAAATCCCATCCCAGCATCATGTCGATCTGGTCGTGCACGCGCCGGCGCGCCGTGTCGCCGGCCACCACGCAGCCCAGCATGCGCGTAGGCGTGGGCAGGTCGCTCCACGGCCCTTCGGCCAAGTGCTCGATGTGCTCCAGGAACTCCGCGCCGTGCGCCAGCAAAGCGGCGCCAGGCCGATGCGCGTCGTACATCGCCCATTTCAAGCGGGTGTTGCCGATGTCTATGGCCAAAAAAGTCATGGGCGCGATTATCGGAGTTTTCCGGAGGATAGCGTCAGCCATGGACGACAACTGAGTGAGGACGTGAACGCAAGAATGGCGCAAATGTCAAAAATCCGGGAGCGCTCCTGCCCGGCAGCGCGCGCTGCCACTGTTAGGCGTTACATTGGCCTTTCCGTTTTTCCACCCACCAACAGGAGTCACCCATGGGACTTTTCAGTTTCATCAAGGAAGCCGGCGAAAAGCTGTTCGGCGGCAGCGCCGCACAGGCAGCCGAGCCTGCGCAAGACCTGAATGCCAAGGCCGCCAAGGCCATCGAGACCTATATCGGCACGCAGAACCTGGGCGTCAGCGACGTGAAGGTGCAGTTCGACGGCTCGCAGGGCAAGGTCACGGTGCTGGGCACGGCGCCCACCCAGGCGGTCAAGGAAAAGGTGACGCTGTGCTGCGGCAACGTCTCCAGCGTGCAGTCGGTGGACAACCAGATGACGGTGACCAACCCCGAGCCCGAAGCCCAGTACCACGACGTGGTGCGCGGCGACACGCTGTCGGCCATTGCCAAGAAGTTCTATGGTGATGCCAACAAGTACCCAGTGATCTTCGAGGCCAACAAGCCCATGCTGAGCCACCCCGACAAGATCTACCCCGGCCAGAAGCTGCGCATCCCGGCGCTGTGATCTCTTTGCCTCCGTGAAAAAACCGCCTTCGGGCGGTTTTTTCGTGGGCTCAGTCAGTAGTCAGTATTTACCGCTCAACAGCGCACCGAATCCCGGAACGGCTGTAGGCAAGCCCAGGCGCTTGAGCATCATGAACGTCGTGGCCACCGAGGAAGACAGTACCGGCAGGCCCACGCGGTCCTCGATGGGCTGCACCGAGGCCAGCGAGGGCATCTGCACGCAGGCCGAGGCGATGACCGCGTCGGCGTTGGCCGTGTTCAGGCGCAGCGTGATCTCGATGGGTGCGCGCGCATCCTGGGCACCCACCTGCAGGTTGTCGGCAATCTCCAGCGAGATGCTGTCCACCACTTCGATGCCCTCGTTCTCTATGTAGTCGATGACCAGTTGCGTCAGCGGCTTCATGTAGGGCGCCAGCAGCGCCACCTTCTTCGCGCCGATGGCGTGCAGGCCATCGACCAGGGCGCCGGCGCTGGTGACCACGGGCGCGGGGCCGCCGTTGTCCACGGTGCGCTGGTGCAGGCGTGCTTCCGAGACACGGTGGTAGCCGCGCCCCATGCTCATGATGGCCACCAGGCAGGCATAGCCGAGCACATCGACACGCGCATCCGACAGTTCCAGCGCGCAGCGATCGCTGTCGCCGTCCATGGCGGCCAGTTCCTCCTTGGTCACATGCTTCATGCGCATGCGGCTGGAGTGAAAGGTGAAACGCTCGGGAGCCAAGGCCTCGCGGGCGCGCAGGATGGCGGGGATCTCGGTCTCCATCGTGGTGTTGGAGCTGGGCACGATCTGCCCGATGCGGAAATGGGTTTTGGCTGCCATGTCAATCCATCGTGATGTGGTTGGCCTTGATCACCTTGCCCCAGTGGTCCGTCTCCCGCTGGACCAGGGCGGCCAGCGCCTGCGGGCCGAGGAATCGCGGCTCCACGCCCTGCAGGGCCGCGCGCTTTTGCACGTCAGGCGACTCCAGGGAGGTCTTGAGCGCGTCCGACAGCCTGGCGATGGCCTCGGGCGGCGTGCCCGCAGGCGCGAACAGGCCGACCCAGGCTTCCAGCTCGAAGCCCGGCAGGCCCGCTTCGGCCGTGGTGGGCACATCGGGCAGCATGGGATGGCGCGTCTTGCTGGTCACGGCCAGGGCCCTGAGCTTGCCCGTCTGCACATGGCCCAGCACCGAAGGCGGCGTGGTGATGAACATCTGCACCTGGCCGCCCAGCACGTCCTGGATGGCAGGGCCGGACCCCTTGTAGGGCACATGCGTGATCTGGGTCTGCGTCACCTGGGCGAACACGGCCGTGCCCACATGGGACAGCGAGCCATTGCCCTGCGACGCGTAATTGACCTTGCCCGGGTTCTTGCGCAGATAGGCAATGAACTCCTGCAGATTGTTCGCCGGAACGGAAGGATGAACGGCGATCACATTGGTGGCGGCCACGATCAGCCCCACGGGCGCCAACTCGGACTGCGCCCAGGGCAGCTTGGGGAACAGTGCCGGATTGCCCACGTGGTAGGCCGAATACGAGGCCAGCAGCGTGTAGCCGTCCTTGGGCGACCGGGCCACCATCTGGTAGGCGATGTTGCCGCTGGCGCCGCCCCGGTTGTCCACCACTACCGACTGCCCCAGCAGGCGCGACAGCGGATCGGACGCCAGGCGTGCCGCCGTGTCCACCACGCCGCCGGGCGGGTTGGGGACCACGAGGGTGATGGACTTGGTTGGAAAGGCCTGGGCCTGGACGGTTCCTGCGCCCAGCAGGGCGGCCGCTGCCAGGCCGGCGGCCTGCAGCACAATGCGTCGATTCATGCTTGTCTCCATGTTCTCTTTGTACCGGCGCATTCTTGCGGGCCTGCGCGCGGCCGAACAGCCGTATCTCGTTGATCCATCCTTCGTCTGTGGTGGAGGATGGGAATGATCAACCTGCACCGCTTCGATCTGCTGACGCTGCGCCTGTATGTGGCCGTGGTCGATGCCGGCAGCCTGACGGCGGGCTCGCGCACGCTGGGGCTGTCATTGGCGGCCGCCAGCAAACGCGTAGCCGAGCTGGAACAGCACTGCGGCGTGACCCTGCTGGTGCGCAGCAAGCGCGGCGTCACGCCCACGCCCGCCGGTCAGAGCATGTACCACCATGCCGTGGACGTGGTGGCCCGGCTGGAGCACCTGGCCCTGGCCATGGACGACTTTCGCAGCGGCGCCACGGGCCAGTTGCGCCTGTGGGCCAACAACTCCGCATTTGCAGGCTTTCTGCCCCGGCTGCTGGCCGATTTCATGGCCGCCCACCCAGGTGTGTCGGTGGACCTGGAAGACGCGCTCAGCGAGGAATCCGTGCGCGCCGTGCTCAGCGGCGTGGCCGAGCTGGCCATCATCGGGGAAAACACGCCTCTGGAAGGGCTGAGCACCCAGGTCTGCGATGTGGACGAGCTGGTGCTGGTCATGCCGCGCGGCCATGCGCTGGACACGGACGACGACTCCCCCGTGCCCCTGGCCACCGTGCTGGACCACGACTTCGTGAGCCTGGCCCGCTCCACCTCGCTGATGCGGCGCATTGCGGCCGAGGCCGAATCCATCAACCGGCCCGTGCGGATCCGCATCCAGGTGCGCAGCTTCGACGCCATGTGCCACATGGTCTCGGTGGGTCTGGGGCTCGCCATCCTGCCGCGCGCGGCCACCGCGCCGCACCTGGCCGCGCGGGCACTGCGGCTGCGTCCGCTGGGGGCGCTCAACACCCGGCGCCGGCTGCTGCTGGCCATGCGCTCGCAGGCCACGCTGTCAGGACCGGCCCAGGCCCTGGTGGACATGGTGGCCGCCCGGGCGGTGGCGTTGGGATTCGCGGAGCCGCAGCTCTGAACGACGCCAGGTCGGCGCCGGCTTACTGGCGCCAGGGCAGGCCGCGCAGGCGCCAGCCGCCGACATGGCCGCGCTGGCCGTTGGCGTCCACATCGCCCTCAAAACCTTCGAGGATGTTGTAGGCCTCGATGCCCAGTTGCGCCGCGCGCTGGGCAGCGGCCACCGAGCGCACGCCGCTGCGGCACAGCAGGACCACCTTGCCTCCTTCAGGCACGGCGGCGCGCAGCTGGCTGTCGAAATCGGGGTTCATCGCCATGGACGGCCACTGCTTCCAGGCCACGGCCACGGCGCCCGGTACGCGGCCCACCCAGTCGCGCTCTGCATCGGTGCGCACATCGACGAGCACGGCTTCGCCGGATTGCTGCCATTGCCAGGCGAGTTCGGGAGGAATGTCGCCGGCATAGCCCGGTGCGGGCTGGACGGTCAGGGGAATGGCTGCGGGAACGGGAGCGCTTGCGGACATGGATTGGCTTTCTTGATAGGACGCGGTTGTGTGCCCGGCAAGAATAACCGTCCAGCCCGACTGGCGCCGGCTCGCCGGTGCCCGAGTCGCCTATTCCCAGGGAGGCAGCAGCCTGTCGCGCAGCACCTGGCGCTGGGCCTCCCAGCCCGGCATCACGCTGGCCACCGTGGCCCAGAAGCGCGGGCTGTGGTCCATGTACCGCAGGTGGGACAGCTCGTGCACGACCACGTAGTCGATGACCTCGGGCGCGTGCTGCATGAGCCGCCAGTTCAGCCGTATGGCGCCAGCCGAGTTGGCACTGCCCCAGCGCGTGCTTGCACTGGTCAGTCTCAGGCTGGTCCACTGCACGCCCAGGAGCGGCGCGTGGCGCTGCAGGCTGGCCGTGAACCAGGAGCGCGCCTCGCGCAGCATCCAGGCCTGCACGCAGGCGCGCACCTCGGCGGCCGATACCCCAGGCGCCAGCGGCAGGTGCAGGGACTGGCTGCCGTCGGCCGCCTGTTCACGGTGTACCTGGCGCGTGCGCAGCGGCTGGGTTTCGCCGCCGGTCAGGCACAGCTGCAAGGGGCGGCCCAGATAGCCGATCTCTGCGCCGTGCTCCCAGCGGATGCGTGCCGCATGCTGGGCTTGCTGGCGCTGGCCGGCCTCGTGCAGCTTGCGCAGTATCCAGCCCGATTTCGCCTCCAGCGCCTGCGCGATGGCAGCCATGTTGACCCAGGCAGGCGCGCTGACCACCAGCCCCTGCGCGCCGATGGTGAAGCCTATGGTGCGCCGGCGCGAGCGCTGCAGCCGGTAATGCAGCACCTGCCCCTGGAGGACCGCCTGCTGGTTGGCGTCCGGATGGACGCGGGGACTGGGCTCGGGGATGGTGGATGGAGATAGGAGAGATGGAGGAGAAGGAGGAAGAGGCGCGGACGAAGGCTGGGCGGGGGCAGCAGCCCTGTCACGGCGCGGCTTCAGCCCGCCGTCCTGCGTTTGCACGGCAGGTGGCAGCAGCCAATCCCAACTGCGCTGTGCCGGGTCCGCCATGCCGGTCTCCGGCGCCTCAGGCGCGGTAGGCCTCGGGGTCGAGGCGCTGCATTTCGGCCTCGATCCAGTTTTCGACTTCCACCATCAGCTCCTCGTGCTTGCGGCCCACGGAAGGGATGGGCTTGCCGATGGAGACATCGACCACGCCCGGCGTCTTGATGAAGGCCTTGCGCGGCCAGCACTTGGCCGAGGTGACGGCCACGGGCACGACGGGCACGCCGGTCATGATGGCCAGGCGCGTGGCGCCGGTCTTGTACTCGCCCCTTTGGCCGCGCGGGATGCGCGTGCCTTCGGGAAACATGATCACCCAGGTGCCCTGGCCCAACAAGCGCTTGCCCTGCTCCACCACCTTGTGGAAGGCGCGCGAACCGTGCTTGCGGTCGATGTGGATCATGTCCATGCTGCCGATGGACCAGCCGAAGAAGGGCACCATGAGCAGCTCCTTCTTGAACACATAGGCCAGCGGGCGCGGCATGATCGCCGGCATGAGGAAGGTCTCGTAGGTGGACTGGTGCTTGACCAGCAGCACCACGCCCTGCTTGGGGTCGGTGGGCAGGTTCTCCATGCCCTGCACGCGGTGGCGCACGCCCATGATGACGCGGGCGCTGTCCACCGACAGCTTGAGCCAGGCGCGCGCCACGGCATAGACGCGGCGCGGCCCGCCGCCCAGCCAGCGCGTGAGCAGCACGGCCAGGGTGTAGGGGATCACGGTGATGCCCATCCAGAGCATGTGGAGGGTGGAGCGGATCAGGGACATGGCGGCAGTGTGGTGCAGAAAGTGGCGCAGCGGCCGGGCGGCAGGCCCGGGCCTTGCGCCCTCAGGAATCGGAATTCACAAAGATAGCATTGTGCGCAGGACGGCAGGCCGGCGGCGCATGGGCAAAGCGCCGTTCGGGCGTTCAGGCGTTCAGGGAGCGGGTGCGGCATCTGCCGGAACCAGCGCATCGGCCAGCGCGGCCAGGCTGGCATGGCGCTGGGTGCCGGGCGGCAGTCCAGGCGGCAGCGCTCCGTCCAGAGACACTCCGGCGCTGGCGCCCGTGCAGACCAGGTGCAGGCGCGCGCCCATGGCGGCACCGGCCTGCAGGTGGGCCACGCAGGAGCCGACCACCCACAGCTGGTGCCCCTCGACGCCGAAGCGCTCGGCAATCTGCTCGAACAGTGCCGTGCCGGGCTTGCGGCAATGGCATTCCTCGTCCGGGGCATGGGGGCAGTAGAAAACCGCATCGACGCGCGCGCCTGCCGCCGCCATTTCGCGGTGCATGCGCGCGTGCACGGCATTGAGCTCGGTCACGTCGAACAGGCCCCGGCCCAGGCCCGGCTGGTTGGTGGCGACCACCACATGCCAGCCCGCCCGGTTCAGGCGCGCCACGGCTTCCAGCGCCCCGCGCTGGGCCTTCCAGGCTTCGGCCGAGCCAATGAAGCCCTCCTCACCGATCTGGTTGAGGGTTCCGTCACGGTCCAGGATCGCAATTTTCATGGTCGGGTCCCAAGAATGTCAGAACTCAATTGCGCGCGTCCCAAGACGAGGGACACCGAGGAAGGGCCGCCCCGCACCGAAGGTGTCGTCCCCCTCCCTTGCGAAGCAAGTAGAGAGGCGCCGTGCCACGGGGGGAAGGCGAGAAGCGCCTCAGGGGGTGCTCCATTTACGCCAGTCGCGAAAGGTCCGCCACGCGGTTCATGGCTTCGTGCAACGTGGCCAGCAGGCCCAGGCGGTTGGCCTTGAGGGCCGGGTCTTCGGCGTTGACCATCACATGCTCGAAGAAGGCATCGACCGGGGCGCGCAGCGCGGCCAGGGTCTGCAGGCTGGCCGTGTAGTCGCCGGCAGCAAACTGCTGCTGCGCCTTGGGCGCCACCGATTGCAGGGCTGCGTACAGGTCCTTCTCTGCCACCTCGGCCAGCACGGCCGCGTCGACCTGGGCCTGCACGGCCTGGTCGGCCTTCTTGAGGATGTTGCCCACGCGCTTGTTGGCGGCGGCCAGGGCCGGTGCCTCGGGCAGCTCGCCGAAGGCGCGCACGGCTTCCAGGCGCTTTTGCACGTCGGACAGGCGCTGCGGGCGCAGGGCCAGCACGGAGTCCACTTCCTGGGCCGAGAAGCCCTGCTCACGCAGGTTGCCGGCCAGGCGGTCGTAGATGAAGTCGGCCAGCTGGGGCGTGGCGTCCTCGATCTTGTCGCCGAAGGCAGGCAGCACGCTGACCAGCAGGGTCTCCAGGTCCAGCGCCAGGTCCTTCTCGACCAGCATGCGGATCACGCCCAGCGCATGGCGGCGCAGCGCGAACGGGTCGCGGTCGCCCGTGGGCAGGTTGCCGATGCCGAACATGCCGACCAGGGTTTCCAGCTTGTCGGCCAGGGCCACGACCACGCCGGCGTTGCCGCGCGGCAGTTCGTCGCCCGCAAAGCGGGGCTTGTAGTGGTCCTCGATGGCATCGGCCACGGCCACGTCCAGGCCGTCGTTGAGCGCGTAGTAGCGGCCCATGGTGCCCTGCAGCTCGGGGAACTCGCCCACCATGTCGGTCACGAGGTCGGTCTTGGCCAGTTGCGCGGCCAGGTCGGCCTGCTGGGCCAGGCCCGTGTCGCCCAGCTGGCGGGCAATGCTCTTGGCGATGGAGCGCACGCGCTCCACGCGCTCGCCCTGGGTGCCGAGCTTGTTGTGGTAGACCACCTTGCCCAGCCCGTCCACGCGCGAGGCCAGGGTCTTCTTGCGGTCCTGGTCGAAGAAGAACTTGGCGTCGGCCAGGCGCGGGCGCACCACGCGCTCGTTGCCGCCGATGACGGCGCTGGCATCCTGCGGGCTGATGTTGCTGACCACCAGGAACTGGTGGGTCAGCTTGCCGGCGGCGTCCAGCAGGGGGAAGTACTTCTGGTTGGCCTTCATGGTGAGGATCAGGCATTCCTGCGGCACGTCGAGGAATTCCTTCTCGAACTCGCAGACCAGCACATTGGGGCGCTCGACCAGCGCCGTGACCTCGTCCAGCAGGGCCTCGTCCTCGATGGGACGGACACCGCCGCCCACGCGCTCGGCAGCAGCCTGCAGCTGGCGCGCGATCTCGGCACGGCGCTCGGCGAAGCTGGCGATGACGGCACCTTCCTCGCGCAGCTGCGCGGCGTAGTCATCGGCGGAGCGGATGACCACGGGATCGACCGCCGCCTCGAAGCGGTGGCCATGCGTGGCCGTGCCGGCCGTCAGGCCCAGGGCCTTGACGCCGATCAGCACTTCGGTGCCGTGCAGCACCACCAGGCCGTGGGCCGGGCGCACGAAATGGACGCTGCTCCAGCCGTCGGCCAGCTGGTAGCGCATGACCTTGGGGATGGGCAGCTTGGCAATGGCTTCGTCCAGCGCCTTTTGCACGCCATCGGCCAGCATCACGCCGCGCACGGTGGAGGCGTGGAACAGGGCTTCGGCCTTGCCTTCGCCCTGGCGGGTCAGGCCGGCAACGGCTTCTTCGCCGGCACCCAGGGCGGCCAGCTTCTTGATCAGGGCGGGCGTGGGCTTGCCGTCGGCGTCCAGGCCCACGGAGACGGGCATGAGCTTTTGCGACACGGCCTTGTCCTCTGCCTGGGGCAGGACTTCGGTGATATGGGCGGCCAGGCGGCGCGGCGAGGCATAGGCCGTCAGGCGCGCTTCGCTGGAGGCCAGCAGGCCCTGGGCCTTGAGCTGCTCGAACAGCACGCCGGCAAAGGCGTCGCCCAGCTTTTGCAGCGCCTTCGGGGGCAGCTCTTCGACAAACAGTTCAACAAGAAGATTCGATGCGTTCATGGTCTGGTGTTCTCTCGGTGCAGCGGTGTCCGCCTCAGGCGGCCTTCTTGCCCTGTTGTTCGGCGGCCTTGGCCAGCTCGGCCAGCACTTCGTCGGCATGGGCCTTGGGCGCCATGGGGAAGCCCAGGCGCGCACGGCTGTCCATATAGGCCTTGGCCACGGCGCGGGCCAGGTTGCGGATGCGGCCGATGTAGGCGGCACGCTCCGTCACGCTGATGGCGCCGCGCGCATCGAGCAGGTTGAAGGTGTGGGCGGCCTTGAGCACCTGCTCGTAGGCCGGCAGCGCCAGCTGTTCGCCGATCAGGTGGTTGGCCTGCTTTTCGTAGGCGCCGAAGGCGGTGAACAGGAAGTCGGCGTCCGAGTGCTCGAAGTTGTAGGTGGACTGCTCCACCTCGTTTTGGTGGTAGACGTCGCCGTAGCTCAGGCCGTCGGTCCAGGTCAGGTTGTAGACGTTGTCCACGCCCTGCAGGTACATGGCCAGGCGCTCCAGGCCGTAGGTGATCTCGCCCGTGGCGGGCTTGCAGTCGATGCCGCCGACCTGCTGGAAGTAGGTGAACTGCGTCACCTCCATGCCGTTGAGCCAGACTTCCCAGCCCAGGCCCCAGGCGCCCAGCGTGGGGTTCTCCCAGTCGTCCTCGACGAAGCGGATGTCGTTCTTCTTGAGATCGAACCCCAGGGCTTCGAGCGAGCCCAGGTACAGCTCCAGGATGTTGTCGGGCGCGGGCTTGAGCACCACCTGGAACTGGTAGTAGTGCTGCAGGCGGTTGGGGTTGTCGCCATAGCGGCCGTCCTTGGGGCGGCGGCTGGGCTGCACGTAGGCGGCCTTCCAGGGCTCGGGGCCCAGGGCGCGCAGGAAAGTGGCGGTGTGCGAGGTGCCCGCGCCCACTTCCATGTCATAGGGCTGGAGCAGCGCGCAGCCCTGGTCGGCCCAGTAGGACTGCAGCTTGAGGATGATTTGTTGGAAAGTGAGCATGACTTGTTTCAGGCGTCGCACGCAGGCCGGGGCCGCGCCGGTGAATGAGAGGCGGCTCGCGCCGCGCAAACGACGATTTTAAGGCGCCGCCCGGCCCTGCGCCGTGGCGCGGGCCTGCGGCCCCACGGCAGACGCTCCACAGGGCGATCTGCATCAAAAAACGGAGCAGGCGACACATGCCGGCAAAGGCCGTGGCGCGCGAAGACCCGAAAGCCCGCCTTGCACGACGCATCCGGATCATTTTTTGACAATTCACCAGGGCAGCGGCCGGTGACCGTTCGCCACGCCGCCATGCACGCCCCCTAGAATGGCCCACTGACCTTTTTTGTCGTGGACCACCACCGCCCCGGAGCCTGCCATGAACCTGATGAACATCATCACCAAGCAACTGATAGAGATCATCGAGTGGACCGATGACTCGCGCGACACGCTCTCCTACCGCTGGCCCGATGACGACAAGGAAATCAAGAACGGCGCACAGCTCATCGTGCGCGAGTCGCAGCAGGTGCAGTTCGTCTCGGCCGGCCAGTACGCCGACCTGTTCAGCCCCGGCAAGCACACGCTGACCACGCAGAACATTCCCATCCTGTCTACCATCCAGGGCTGGAAGTACGGCTTCAACTCGCCGTTCAAGTGCGATGTCTACTTCATCAACACGCGCCTGTTCACGGGCAACAAGTGGGGCACCTCCAACCCCGTGATGGTGCGCGACAAGGACTTCGGCGCCGTGCGCCTGCGCGCCTTCGGCACCTATGACTTCCGCATCGTCGAGCCGGCCAAGTTCCTCAAGGAAGTGGCGGGCACGGACCAGAACTTCCGCATCGACGAGTTCGCCGACACCATGCGCTCGCGCATCATCAGCGTGTTCACCGAGTCGCTGGCCAAGGCCCAGGTGCCCGTGCTGGACGTGGCCCAGCGCTATGGCGAGCTGGGCGATGCGCTGCTGCCGCTGATCAACCCGGCCATGACGGACAAGTACGGCCTGGAGATCACCAGCTTCGTGCTGGAGAACGTGTCCGTGCCGCCCGAGGTGGAGCAGGCCATCGACAAGCGCTCCAGCATGACGGCCATCGGCAACCTCAACGACTACGTCAAATACCAGATGGGCCAGGCCATGACCACGGGCGGCGAAGGCGCTGCCGCAGCCACCCTGCCCGCCACCATGGCCATGGGCTTCGGCATGGCGCAGGAGATGATGAAGAGCATGCAAAGCGGCGGCGGTGCCGGTGGCGCACCGGCCGGCCAGGGCCAGGCGTCCGATCCGTTCTCGCCCGCTGCCGCACAGGCGGCCCAGGCGCCCGCAGCGCCCGCCGCCGGTGGACTGCAGGTGCTGACCCCGGCGCAGGCGGCCCAGGTGCTGGGTGTGAGCGAGGCCGATGTGCTGGCCGAGATCCAGGCCGGCAACCTCAAGGCGCGCCAGATCGGCAGCCAGTGGCGCATTGCGCAAGCCGCACTCGATGACTTCCTGCGCGGCTGACATTTCCGTGTCTTGACCCTTTGCGGCGCCAGGCCCTGCCTGGCGCCGCGTCCCGTTTTCCAGGACCGATGCCGTGAGCGCGCCCTCCTCCAGTTCCTCCAGCACCTCGACTTCCCCCGCCTCCGGTTCCTGGGAGGCCGCAGCCGCCGCGCCCGCCATGGTGCGCAAGCACCCCTGCCCCGAATGCGGCGCCAACCTCGAATGGAATGCCCAGGCCCAGGCGCTCAAGTGCCCGTACTGTGGCACCACGGTGCCCTGGAGCGAGGAAACGCGCGAGGAACTGGGCCGCGATGTGGTCGAGCAGGACCTGGCCGAGGCGCTGCGCAACCCAAAGTCCGGCCGGGGCTGGGGCACGGAGGACCGCTACGAGGTCCAGTGCCAGAACTGCCGCGCGATCTCGGTCTTCGTGAACCGCACCGTGGCCCAGCGCTGCGACTTCTGCGGCTCGCCCTCCATCGTCGCCCATGAGGAGCAGGGCGATGCCATCACGCCGCAGAGCATCCTGCCCTTCAAGATCAGCGACGGCCAGATCCGCGACCGCATCCGCCAGTGGTACGGCAGCCGCTGGTTCGCGCCCAACCGCCTGAAGTCCGCCGCGCTGACCGACACGCTGCATGGCGTCTACCTGCCCTACTGGACCTTCGACGCCCACGCCAGCGCCGACTGGCAGGCCGAGGCGGGCTTCTACTACTACACCACCGAGTCCTACCGCGACAGCAACGGCAACGTGCAGACGCGCCAGGTGCGCCATGTGCGCTGGGAGCCGGCCTCGGGCAGCCTCGCCCATTTCTTCGACGACGAGCTGGTGCCCGGCACCGTGGGCGTGCACGCCAACCTGCTGCGCCAGGTGGAGCCCTTTCCCACCACCACCGACCTCAAGCCCTACACGCCCGAGTTCGTGCGCGGCTGGACCGTGGAGCGCTACCAGATCGACCTGGGCAAGGCCGCGCAGGTCAACGTGCAGGACATGGACGAGCAGCTGCGCGCCCTGTGCGCGCGCCAGGTGCCCGGCGACACCTACCGCAACCTGCAGATGCAGCGCGAGTACCAGGGCCGCACCTTCAAGCACATCCTCGTGCCGGTCTGGCTGGTGGGCTACACCTACGGCAGCAAGACCTTCCAGATCATCGCCAACGGCTACACGGGCCAGATTGCGGGCGAGCGCCCCTACAGCGCCCTCAAGATCACGCTGGCCGTGCTGGCCACGATCATGGTGCTGGCGCTGCTGTGGGTGATGTTCGGCAAGTAAGTAGGCCGGCTGCCGCTCACCACGCGCTCCAGACCTCCTCGGCCAGACCGAACGCCGTGCTGGCGCCGGACCCGCCCGTGACAGCGACCACGCGTGTGGCCTCGTCGGGCGCATGCACCACGCAGGGCGCGTCCTGCGCACTCGGGTAGACGCCCACCCAGCGCTCCACCACCTGCGCATCGCGCAGGTTCAGGGCCTCGTTCATGTGGCGCAGCATCAGCCGGTCCACGGCTTCGCTGGCAAAGGGCTGGGGCGCTGCGCCGTAGTGGTGGGAATCGCCCACCACCAGGCTGCCATCAGCGCTTTGCACGGCGATCAGGTGGATGCCGTGGGCCAGGCTCTCGCCCTCCTCCCGCTCCAGCTCGGCGCGCAGCGCGGCGGCTTCGGGCAGGGCGCTGTAGCCCTCGTATCTGACCATGCTCAGGTCACCCATGACCGAGCCCTTGAGCCGAAAGCCCGGCTGCGGCCGCACGCGCAGCATCTGCAGCTGGCACAGCTGGATGCGGTGCGGCGCCCACAGGCCGGCGAACAGGCCGCCCGGGTCGGCGTTGTTGCAGACCACCACGCGCTCGCCGTGGTAGCTGGCGCGCGTGCTGCGCACCCGGGGCGCGGCCACGTCGAGCACGGCCTCGCCAAAGCGGAAATCCACGCCCATGGCCTGCTGCAGCCACTGCGCCAACCTGGGAATGGCTGTGCGCGACTCCACGCGCAGTTCATGCGGGCTGTAGAGCACGGCGGACAAATCCCCAGTACGCAGTGCAGGATGGCGCTCGGCGGCCTGGGCCGGCGTGAGCAGCTCGCAGCGCTCGCCCATCGCCGTGCTCAGGAAGGCATGGAGCACGGCCTCGGCGCTGGGGCGGCGCGCCGTCAGCCACAGGCCGCGGTGCACGACCTCGATGCCGGCCTGCGGCGCAATCTCGGCCCAGGTGTCGCGCGAGCGCATGGCACGCCGCCAGTGGGCACCGGCCTGCTGGCCCGTGACGGTCACAAAGCCGAAGTTGCGGATGGAGGCGGAGATGCAGGCCGCGTCGCGCTCGATGACGAGCACGCTGCGGCCACGGCGCGCGGCCGCATAGGCGTGGGCCAGGCCGACAATGCCGGCCCCCACCACGATCAGGTCGTAGTTCTTCATGAGAAAAAAACGGAGGGAGGAACAGAGAAGGAATCAGCGCTGGCGCCAGCGCTGCGTGCGCCGCTGCACCCAGGCATCCAGCGCCGCGATCAGCAGCCGGCCCGTGGCGGCGGTGGCAAAGATCAGCGTGGCCATGGCGGCGGCGGGCGCGGTGTCGCCCGCGTCGTCCATGGCCAGCACCGCCACCGAGGCCAGCGTGGTCTCGGGCGAGTAGAGGAACACCACGGCCGACACCGTGGTCATGGCGTTGACGAAGAAGTAACCGGCCACCTGCATCACTACGGGCATGCACACCGGCAGGTGCACGCGCCACAGCAGCGTCCAGAAGGCCACGCCCAGGGAATCGGCCACGCGCTCGTATTCGGCATCGAGCTGCTGCAGCGCGGCCAGTTGCGTGATGTGCGCCACCGAGAAGAAATGCGCCACCGAACACAGCACCAGGATGGCCATGCTGCCGTACAGAAAATGCAGCGGATTGCCCTGGGCATTGAAGAACAGGATGTAGCCCAGGCCCAGCGCCAGCCCCGGCACGGCCATGGGCAGCGTGGCCACGGCATGCAGCCACTGGCGCGTGCGTGCCCAGCGCTGTGGCTTGGCCACCAGGTAGGCGGTCACAAAACTCAGCACCGCCCCCACCACCGCCGTGGCCAGCGCCATGGACAGCGAGTTGCCATAGCTGGCCCAGCCGCCGCCGTCCATCATGTCGAAGCGGTAGTTCTTGAACGTCAGCGTGAGGTTGTACGGCCAGTAGCTGACCAGGGAGGCCAGCACGGCCGTGCCCATGACGGCCAGCAGCGCCAGCGCCACCAGCGCGCAGTAGGCAAGCAGCGCGCGGTCCAGCGGCGCATGGGGCTGGGGCACCAGCGGCACGGAGCGCACGCCCATGGTCGCCGCCTGCCGCGCACGCAAATGGCGCTCTGCCGCAAAGGCCAGGCCGGCCGGCACCAGCAGCAGCATGGCCACCACGGCACCCATGGACAGGTTTTGCTGGCCTATGACCTGCTTGTAGATATCGGTGGCCAGCATGGCCGTGTTGCCGCCAATGACCTTGGGCACGCCGAAGTCGGTCACCACGAGCACGAAGACCACGATCCAGGAAATCATCAGCCCGTAGCGGCTGGCTGGCAGCGTGACCTGGCGGAAGCTGCGCCAGCGGCTGGCGCCCAGCGTGGCGGCCGCCTCGTACAGGCGCGCATCGCCCGAGGCCAGCGTGGTGCACAGAATCATCAGCGCATGCGGAAAGGTCCAGAGCACCGAGCCCACGATGATGCCGAAGGGCCCGTAGGCCGAGCCCCCCTGCAGCCAGCCCTTGAGCAGGCCCTGGCTGCCGAACAGGTAGATCAGGCTGATGGCCATGAGCAGCGAAGGCGCCAGCAGCGGCACCAGCGCCAGGCCCCGGAACCAGCGCGCCAGCGGCATGCAGCTGCGCACCACGCCATAGGCATAGACATAGGCCAGCAGCACGCAGACCGTGCTGCTCACGGCCGACAGCCACAGGCTGTTGAACAGCGATTGCGCCACGCCCGGCATGCGCGCATAGGTGATGAACTGGGCCAGGCCCGTGAAGCGGCCCGTGTCGTCCCAGAAACTCCTGCCCAGCAGGCTGGCGACCGGCAGGGCGATGGTGGCCAGCAGCCAGGCCAGTGCGCCCAGCACCAGTGCGCCCAGCCACCAGCGCTCCCAGCCTGCGCTGCGCCCCCGCGGACGCACGGGCCCTGCAGGCGCGCTGCGGCGGGCGGAAACGGAGCGGTCCACCGGCACGGGGACGGGCACAGGCACGGAAATGGCCGTGTCCATGGGATGCGCGCTCATGCGGCCTTCCTCGCGTCGGGCGCCGCCAACGGCTGCAGCGCGGCGGCGGGCAGCTCCATCAGCACCTCGCCCTGCAGCCAGTCGGGCAGGCCCACGTCGTGGCGCAGGGGCCACTGGGCGTCAACCTGGCATTGCAGCGTGGGGCTGAACAGGCGCACCAGGGCCATCGATCCCAGGAAGGAGGTCTCCACCACGCGGGCGCGGAACAGGTTGGCCAATGCCGTGGGCTGGGCCGGGTGCAGCACCACGCTCTCGGGCCGCACGCCCACCAGCAGGGCAGCGCCAGGCTCGAAACCGGCCAGCGCGCAGCGCAGGCTGGCCTCGCCGATGCGCACCTGGTCCGCCGATTCGGCCGTGGCCGGCAGCAGGTTCATGCGGCCCACGAAGCCGGCCGCGAACTGGCTCACGGGCCGGGCATAGAGCTGCTCGGGCGAGCCCTGCTGCTCGATGCGGCCCTGGTGCATGAGCACCACGCGGTCGGCCATGGACAAGGCCTCTTCCTGGTCGTGCGTGACCATGATGGAGGCAATGCCCAGCTGGCGCTGCAACTGGCGGATCTCGCTGCGCAGCTCGGTGCGCACCTGGGCATCGAGCGCGGACAGCGGCTCGTCGAGCAGCAGCAGGCGCGGCCGGGGCGCCAGCGCACGGGCCAGGGCCACGCGCTGCTGCTGGCCGCCCGACAGCTGGGCCGGGTAGCGCTGGGCCTGCGCGCCCAGGCCCACCAGGGACAGCATCTCGGCCACACGCTCGCGCGCCTGCGCTGCAGGCTGCCCGTTCAGCCCGAAGGCCACGTTCTGCGCGGCCGTGAGATTGGGAAACAGCGCATAGCTCTGGAACACCACGCCAAAGCCACGGCGTGCGGCCGGCCAGCGCGTGATGTCATCGCCCTCGAACAGCACCCTGCCCTCGTCAGGCATGTCGATGCCGCAGACGATGCGCAGCAGCGTGGTCTTGCCGCAGCCCGAAGGGCCGAGCAGGCTGACGAACTCGCCCGCCTCAACGTTCAGGTCAATGCCGCGCAGCACCTGCTGCTCGCGGTAGCGCTTGGCGATATGGTCTATGCGCAGCATGGCGTGGCTCCGGCTTACTTTTTCTCTGCCTTGGCTTCGTAGCGGCGGCTCCACTCGGCCAGGATGCGGTCGCGGTTATCGGCGGCCCAGTTGAAATCGTTCTTCGCCAACCGCTTTTCCAGATCGGCGGGGATGAACTCCAGCTTCTCCTGCGCCTCGGGCAAGGCCAGCACGGCGAAGTTGGCGGCGTACAGCTTGTTGGCCTCTGGCGTCACGGCCCAGTCGGCCAGCGCCTTGGCGGCTTCCTGCTTCTTGCTGGTCTTGAGGATGGCCGTGGCCTCCACATCCCAGCCCAGGCCTTCCCGGGGGAAAACGATGTCGATGGGCGCACCATCCTTCCTGGTCTTGCTGGCTCGGTATTCGAAGCTCAGGCCCACGGGAAACTCGCCGGCCCCCGCCTGGCGGCAGGGCTTGGAGCCGCTGTGCGTGTACACGCCGATGTTCTGGTGCAGGCCGTCCATGTAGGCCCAGCCCTTGTCCTCGCCCATGATCTGCAGCCAGGCCGCGACCATCAGGTAGCCCGTGCCGCTGGAGGCCGGGTGGGGCATGGTGATCGTGCCCTTGAACTCGGGCCTGACCAGGTCGGCCCAGCTGGCGGGCACGGGCAGCTTGCGCTTGCCGGCCTCCACGGTGTTGAAGCAGATGGCCGAGGACCACAGGTCCATGCCCACCCAGGTCGGCTGCGCGCGCGGATCGCGCATGTTGGCGCGCACCTTGTCCAGGCCCTTGGGCGCATAGGGCTGCAGCATGCCCTGCTTGTCCAGCAGCATCAGCGAGGTGGCGGCCACGCCCCAGATCACGTCGGCCTGGGGGTTGGCCTTCTCGGCCAGCAGGCGGGCCGTGATGATGCCCGTGCTGTCACGCACGAACTTGAGTTCGATCTCGGGATGGGCCTTCTCGAAGCCGCTCTTGTAGGCCTTGATCTGGTCGGCCTCCAGCGCGCTGTAGACCAGCAGCTCGGTCTTGGCCGCGTGGGCCAGGGATGCGAAGGAGGCGACGGTCAGCGCCGCAGAGGCAATGGCGAGGCGGCGGCCCAGGGAGGCAAGGATGTGGCGCATGGCGTGGCAGTTCCGTTGTGGGTTCGTGGACAGGTGGCAGGTTCACCACCTCTGACACCCACTTTAGGAAGCGCAGGTGAAACGCCCGTGTCACACAACGGAAATTTGACGAAGCGGGTATTGGCGGATTTGGGTGCCCCACCCATCGCCCACCCCGTCTCTTCAGCCGCGCGGCTTGCCCCTGCCTGTGCGCGTTGCCTGGGCGGCCTGGGGCTGCAGCGCATCCAGCAGCCGGTCCTGCAGGCGCGCGCGGTGGGCAAGGTTCTGATCCAGTCTGGCGGCCAGCGCGTCGATGTGCTCGCGCATCAGTTGCTCGGCGCGCGCCATGTCGCCGGCCGCCAGCGCATCGACGATGGCCTCGTGGTCGGCATTGGAGTGCTGGGCCTCGGTCTGCGACTGGTACAGCGCAGACACCAGGGTGGTGCGCGCCGAGAGGTCGGCCATCATGGCCGTGAGAAAGCGGTTGCCCATCTGCTCGGCCAGGCAGACGTGGAAGTCGGCCAGCAGCACGCTGCGCTGGCCGGCGTTGTCGGCCTCGGCGATGGCGCCCCGCTCCTGTGCCACATGCTCGCGCAGCGTGCGTATGGCCGCCTGCAGCGGCCGGCCCGCGTCGCGCAGCATGCCGGACTCCAGCACGCGGCGCGCGGCATAGGTTTCCTGGGCTTCCTCGAACGAGGGCTCGACCACGTACCAGCCCTGGCGCGAGCGCACCTCGACGAAGCCGCGCGCCTGCAGCTGCATCAGCGCCTCGCGCACCATGGTGCGGCTCACGCCGAAGACCTCGGCCAGTTCCTTTTCGCCCAGGCGTTCGCCAGGACGCAGCTTGCGCTCGACGATGGAGCGCATGACACGCTCGGCAATCAAGGCCGGCCCGGTGGCCGGCGCATCCTGCGGCTCGGACATGGCAGACTCCTCAGGCCGCGGCCGGAATGCGGCGCGGGCGCAGCGTGGCCATCACCCAGTACACGCTGCCGCCGATCAGCACGCCGAAGAACCAGCCGTAGGTGCCCCACCAGACCGGCAGCAGGCTGGTGAAGTTGGGCAGGATGGTGGAGAACACGCTGCCGATGCCCGTGGCGATGAGCGCGTTGACGTTCCAGCCGCCCTCGTAGCGGTATTCGCCATGTTCGTCATACAGCGCGGCCACGTTGATGTTGCCCTTGGCCACCAGGTAGTAGTCCACCAGGATGATGCCCAGCAGCGGCCCCATGGTGGCGCCGATGGCGTTCACGAAGTGGGCAGCGCCGCCCTCCCATGGTGCAAAGGGGTAGAGAGCCAGGGCGATCAGTGCGGCGATGTATCCGCCGCGCTTGAAGTCGATGCGCTTGGGAAACACGTTGGAAATATCGAAGGCCGCCGAGACGAAGTTGGCCACCACGTTGATGCCCAGCGTGGCCACGGCAAAGGTGACGGCGGCCAGCAGGGCCAGCACCCAGCTGTCGAACTTGGCCGAGATCTGCTCGGGGTGCAGCAGCACCTCACCATAGACCTTGAAGGCCGCAATCGTGGTGATGCCGGCCACCAGCGAGAAAGCGATCAGATTCACGGGCAGGCCCCAGAGGTTGCCCTTGGCGACCGCTTCCTTGTTCTTCGCATAGCGCGAGAAGTCGCAGAAGTTCAGGTACAGCGCCGCAAAGTAGGTGATCCAGGTCGCGCCCACGGCCATCAGCGCCCAGAAGCTGCCCGGCGCGCCGCTCACCCCCGCATCCTTGGTCTTGTCCAGCAGCACATCCATGGGAATGCCGTGGTCGAAGCTGAAGCCGCCGGCCTTCACGCACAGGCCGATGGCCAGCACCAGCATGGCGATCCACACGGCAGGCCCGGCCCAGTCCTGGAATCGCCGCACGGTCTCCATGCCCCTTTGGATGATCAGCAGCTGCAAGGCCCAGATGACCACGTAGCAGATCACCTCCAGCCCCGAATGGCCCAGCCAGTGCGTGGTCTGGTGGAAGGACAGCAGGGCGTCATTGCGCACCAGCAGCGCCACCATGGCGCCCGAGGCGGCCGCCGTCTGCGCGCCATACCAGAAGCAGGCCACGACGGCGCGCACCAGCGCCGCCAGATTCGCCCCCCAGACCCCGAACGAGGCACGCGCCAGCACCGGGTAGGGCACGCCGGTCTTCTCACCCGCATAGCCCACCAGGTTCATCAGAAAAAAGATGACCAGGGAGCTGATGCCGATGGCGATCAGAAAATTGACGAAGCTGCCGCACAGCAGAAACAGGCTGGCCGCCAGGTAGTAGCCCCAGAGGCTGTGCACGTCCGAAGTCCAGACGTTGAAGATGCTGAAGGCGCCCCAGCGGCGGTCCCTGGTGGGCGCCAGATCTTCGTTGTAGAGACCTGGCGAGGGGTTGCGGATGTCCATTGATGCGCTCCTTGACCACGAGTAATCACTGACACAAGACCAGCCGAAAACCATGATCAGCTGGCACACAAACTGGCACGCAAACTGGTATGCAAGAAGTGTGCCTTTGGGCGCAGGAGTTTTTTCCCGGGACATACCCGGCCACCGCAGGCCTTCAGGCTGCGGCGACATGGTGAAATATGGAGCCGCCCCCCTGCCTCCAATCCCGCCATGTTCGTCACGCAGCTCAAGTCCTTTTTCTGGGTCGCCCGCCTTGGCAGCATCACGCAAGCCGCGCGCCAGCTCGCACTGAGCCAGCCCACCGTGACCACCCAGATCCGCGCGCTGGAAGAGCACTACGGCGTGGAGCTGTTCCATCGCCAGGGCGGACGGCTGTCCATCACCGATGCCGGCTTGCGCCTGCTGCCCCAGGTCGAGCAATTGCTGCTGCAGACCATCCAGCTGGAGTCGGCGCTGCGCCATTCGGGCGATGCCAGCCAGGGCCAGCTGCGCATAGGCGCGACGGCGCCCTACTACGTGCTGGACATCGTCAAGCGCTACCAGCGGCGCTTCGAGCGGGTGGAAGTGGCCATCGTGGGCGGCAACTCGCGCCAGATGGTGCAGGCGCTGGTGGACTACCAGGTGGACCTGGCGACCTCGTCACACCTGGAGAGCGATCCGCGCCTGCTGCGAGTGGAGCTGGGCCAGGACCCGCTGGCCCTGCTGGTGCACCGCAGCCACCGGCTGGCGCAGCGCACCATGGTGCAGGCGTCCGATCTGGTGCACGACACGCTGATCCTGCGCGAGCGCGGCTCCATGACGCGCCAGCTCACCGAACAGATGCTGGCCGCCGCCGGCCTGGCACCGCGCCACATCATGGAAATCGCCAGCCGCGAAGCCATCCGCGAGGCCGTGATCCGCGACATGGGCATCAGCGTCTTCGCCCGGCATGAAGCCTCGGCCCACCCCGACATCGTCGTCCTGCCCTTCGCAGGCCCCGTGCCGCGCCTGCCCGAGTACCTGTACTGCCTGCGCGAACGCCGCCAGGCCCGGCTGATCGCCGGCTTTCTGGAGGAAGCCGTGCCGGGCGGGGTGCTGCCGGACCAGATGTGAACCGGCTCAGGCCAGCTCGGCATCCGCCAGCAGCGGCTGCTTGAGATCCTTGTCCGACAGCGACATCTCCACATCGAGCTGCGGCCACTGCACGCCGATGGCCGGGTCGTCCCAGGCAATGCCGCGATCGGCCTGGGGCGCGTAGAAGGCCGTGGCCTTGTAGAGGAAGTCGGCGCTGTCGCTGAGCACCACGAAGCCGTGGGCAAAGCCTGGGGGCACCCACAGCTGGCGGTGGTTGTCTTCCGTCAGCTCGGCGCCCACCCATTGGCCAAAGGTCGGCGAGCCCTTGCGGATGTCCACGGCCACGTCGAACACGGCGCCGCGCACCACGCGCACGAGCTTGCCCTGGGCATGGGGAGGCAGTTGGTAGTGCAGGCCGCGCAGCACGCCCTTCTTGCTGCGGCTGTGGTTGTCCTGCACGAACTGGTGGTCCGTGCCCGTGGCCTGGTTGAAGGCCTGCTGGTTGAAGCTTTCGAGGAAGAAGCCGCGATCGTCACCAAACACCTTGGGCTCGATCAGCATCACCTCGGGGATGGCCAGGGGTGTTGCCTTCATGCGTGCACCTTTTCCTTGAGGATCTGCAGCAGGTACTGGCCGTAGCCATTCTTGGCCAGGGCCTGGCCCAGCGTCTCGAGCTGGGCACGGTCTATCCAGCCCTGGCGGAAGGCGATCTCCTCGGGGCATGACACCTTCAGGCCCTGGCGCTGCTGCAAGGTGGCGATGAACTGGCCGGCTTCCAGCAGGCTGTCATGCGTGCCCGTGTCCAGCCAGGCATAGCCACGGCCCATGAGCTCCACATTGAGCTGGCCCTTGTCCAGGTACAGGCGGTTGAGGTCGGTGATTTCCAGCTCGCCGCGCGCCGAGGGCTTGATGGACTTGGCCAGTTCCACCACCTGGCTGTCGTAGAAATACAGGCCCGTGACCGCGTAGTTGCTCCTGGGCTGCTTGGGCTTTTCCTCCAGGGAAAGAACCCGGCCCTGGGCATCGAACTCGGCCACGCCATAGCGTTCCGGGTCCTGCACATGGTAGGCAAACACCGTGGCGCCTTCGCTGCGCGCGTCAGCGCGTTCGAGCAGGCGGGGGAAATCGTGTCCGTAGTAGATGTTGTCGCCCAGCACCAGGGCGCTGGGGGCGCCGGCCAGGAAGTCTTCGGCAATCAAAAAGGCCTGGGCCAGGCCATCCGGGCTGGGCTGGACGGCGTACTCCAGCTTCAGGCCCCACTGCGAGCCGTCGCCCAGCAATTGCTCGAAGCGCGGCGTGTCCTGCGGGGTGCTGATCACGAGGATCTCGCGGATGCCCGCGAGCATGAGGGCGCTCAGCGGGTAGTAGATCATCGGCTTGTCGTAGACCGGCAGCAGCTGCTTGCTGATGGCCAGCGTGGCCGGGTGCAGGCGGGTGCCGGAGCCGCCCGCGAGGATGATGCCTTTGCGTGTCTGGTTCATGTCCTGGATCCTGGGGTTCTTGCTGAAGCGCGCAGCCACGCTCAGATGATTTCCTGCAGCATGCGGTCCACGCCGGCCTGCCAGTGCGGCAGGCGCAGGCCGAAGGTCTGCTGCAACCGGTCGGTGTTCAGCCGGGAATTGTGCGGACGCTGCGCCGGGGTGGGAAAGGCGCTGGTGGGCACGGCAGCTATGCGCTGCACCTTCCAGGGCCGGTCGGGCGCGAGTTCGCGGGCGCGGGCGATCACGTGGCTGGCATAGGCGTGCCAGGTGGTCTCGCCACCGGCAACCAGGTGGTACAGGCCCTGGTCGCCGGGTTGGCGCTGCAGCTGGCGAATGGCATGGGCCGTGACGTCGGCGATGAGGTCCGCGCCCGTCGGTGCGCCCCATTGGTCGTCGATCACGCTCAGTGCCTCACGCTCCTGGGCCAGGCGCAGCATGGTCTTGGCGAAGTTGCCGCCGCGCGCCGCATAGACCCAGCTGGTGCGAAAGATCAGGTGGCGGCAGCCCGAAGCCTGGATCAGTTGCTCGCCTTCGAGCTTGCTGCTGCCATAGACGGACAGCGGCGCCGTGGCCTCGGTCTCCGTGCGCGCGGCGCTGCCGCTGCCGTCGAAGACGTAGTCCGTGCTGTAGTGCACCAGCAGCGCACCGGTCTGCGCCGCCTCGCGGGCCAGCACCTGGGGTGCCAGCGCGTTGAGCAACCGCGCCTGGTCAGGCTCGCTTTCGGCCTTGTCCACGGCCGTGTGGGCGGCGGCATTGACGATGACATCGGGACGCAGAGCGCGCACGGTGCGTGCAAGCTCATCGAGGCGCGAGAGATCGCCGCACAGGCCCTGGCCACCGGCGTCGCCCTGGCGGTCCAGCGCAATCAGTTCGCCCAGTGGCGCCAGGCTGCGCTGCAGCTCCCAGCCCACCTGGCCATTGCGGCCCAGCAGCAGCAGCTTCATGCACCGGCTCCGTCGGTGTACTGGCGGTTGACCCATTCGCGGTAGGCGCCGGACTGCACATCGGCCACCCATTCGGGGTTGTCCAGGTACCACTGCACGGTCTTGCGGATGCCGGTCTCGAAGGTCTCGGCAGGCTTCCAGCCCAGTTCGCGCTCGAGCTTGCGCGCGTCGATGGCATAGCGCCGGTCATGGCCGGGGCGGTCCTTCACATAGGTGATCTGTGCGCTGTAGCTGGTGCCATCGGCCTTGGGGCGCAGCTCGTCGAGCAGCGCGCAGACCGTGTTCACGATCTCGACGTTGGGCTTCTCGTTCCAGCCGCCCACGTTGTAGGTGTCGCCCAGCCTGCCGGCCTCCAGCACGCGGCGGATGGCGCTGCAGTGGTCGCGCACATAGAGCCAGTCGCGCACCTGCATGCCGTCGCCATAGATGGGCAGCGGCTTGCCGGCCAGGGCGTTGACGATCATCAGCGGGATCAGCTTCTCGGGGAAATGCAGCGGGCCGTAGTTGTTGCTGCAGTTGGTGGTCAGCACGGGCAGGCCGTAGGTGTGATGCCAGGCGCGCACCAGGTGGTCGCTGGCGGCCTTGCTGGCCGAGTACGGGCTGTTGGGCTCGTAGAGGTGGTCTTCGGTGAAGGCCGGTGCCGCAGGCGCCAGGCTGCCGTAGACCTCGTCGGTGGAAACATGCAGGAAGCGGAAAGCCGCCTTGGCCTCGGCATCCAGCGCGCTCCAGTAGCCGCGCACGGCCTCGAGCAGGCGGAAGGTGCCGACCACGTTGGTCTGGATGAAGTCCTCGGGGCCATGGATGGAGCGGTCCACATGGCTCTCGGCCGCGAAGTTGACGACGGCGCGCGGCCTGTGCTCGGCCAGCAGACGGGCCAGGGTCTGGCCGTCGCCGATGTCGGCCTGCACGAAGACATGGCGCGCATCGCCTTGCAGGCTCTCCAGGCTTTTGAGGTTGCCGGCGTAGGTGAGCTTATCCACGTTGAGCACCGGCTCATCGCCGGCAGCCAGCCAGTCCAGCACGAAATTGGCGCCGATGAAGCCAGCGCCGCCTGTGACAAGAATCATGGTTCAACCTTGCAAAATTTCATTGTTCTTGGGGCGGGGATCCGGCAGCAGCATGGGGTGCAGCCTCCCGCCCGGCCTGGGCATTGTCGGCGCTCGCCAGTAAAAAAGCCCGCAGGAGGCGGGCTTTTTCCTTCAGGACACGCCTTTTACACACCAGGGCGTGTTCACTGGCCCTGCCAGCGGCGCAGCACCAGCGAGGCGTTCGTGCCACCGAAGCCGAAGCTGTTGGACAGCACGGTGTTCAACTGGGCATCGCGCGTGCGGGTGACCAGGGGCATGTCGCCCAGTGCCGGATCGGGCGTGTCCACATTGACCGAGCCTGCGATGAAGCCCTTGTTCATCATGATCATGCAGTAGATGGCTTCCTGCACGCCGGTCGCGCCCAGCGAGTGGCCGGTCAGCGACTTGGTGGAGGAGAACGGCGGCACCTGGTCGCCGAACAGCGCGCGCATGGCACGCACTTCCTGCATGTCGCCCACGGGCGTGGAGGTGCCGTGGGTGTTGATGTAGTCCACGCCGCCTTCGATGCCTTCAAGGGCCTGCTGCATGCAGGCGATGGCTCCGTCGCCCGAGGGCGCGACCATGTCCTCGCCATCGCTGGTGGCGCCAAAGCCCACGACTTCGGCCAGGATGTTCGCGCCCCGGGCCTGGGCGTGCTCCAGGCTTTCCAGCACCACGGCACCGCCGCCGCCTGCGATCACGAAACCGTCGCGGTTGGCGTCATAGGCGCGCGAAGCCTTTTCGGGCTGGTCGTTGTGCTTGCTGGACATGGCACCCATGCCGTCGAACAGCAGGGCCATGCCCCAGGACAGCTCTTCGCCGCCACCGGCAAACATCACGTCCTGCATGCCCCAGGCAATCTGCTGTGCCGCAGCACCGATGCAGTGCGCCGAGGTAGAGCAGGCCGAGGTGATGGAGTAGTTGATGCCCTTGACCTTGAAATTGGTCGCCAGGCAGGCCGACACCGTGGAGCTCATGCAGCGCGTGACCTGGTAGGGACCGACGCGGCGAATGCCCTTCTCGCGCAATGTGTCGGCCGCCTCGATCTGGTTGGCCGGCGAGCCGCCGCCCGAGCCCATGATCAGGCCCGTGCGCGGATGGCTGACCTGCTCGGGAGCCAGGCCGGCCTGGGCGATGGCATCTTCCAGCGCGATCTGCGCATAGGCAGCGGCATCGCCCATGAAGCGCAGCTGCTTGCGATCGATCCGTGCCTCGACGTCGATCTCCGGCACACCGGCCACCTGGCTGCGCATGCCCAGTTCGGTGAACTTCGGCATGGCCTTGATGCCCGTGCGGCCCTCGCGCAGCGAGGTCTCCACGGTATCGAGGTCGTTGCCGATGCACGAGACAATGCCCGCGCCGGTGATGACTACGCGACGTTTGGTCATGCTGCCGTTCCCTGGCCTTCACCCTCGCGCAGGAACAGACCCACGCGCAGGTCATTGGCCACGTAGATTTCCTTGCCATCGGCCAGCAGGCGTGCATCGCCGATGGCCATGTTGAGCTTGCGCTTGATCACGCGCTTGATGTTGATTTCGTAGGTCACCAGCTTGACGTCAGGACCCACTTCGCCAGTGAACTTGACCTCGCCGGCGCCCAGGGCGCGGCCGCGGCCGGGAAGGCGCAGCCAGGTCAGGTAAAAGCCGATCAACTGCCACATGGCGTCCAGGCCCAGGCAGCCGGGCATGACGGGATCGCCCCGGAAATGGCAGTCGAAGAACCAGAGATCAGGCTTGATGTCGAGTTCGGCGACGATCTTACCCAGGCCGTGGGCGCCACCATCGGTGTCGATGTGCGTGATGCGGTCGAACATCAACATGGGAGGCAGGGGAAGACGTCCGCTGTCTGCGGAAAACAGCTTGCCTTCGCCCGAAGCGATCAGTTGCTCATACGAAAAAGAATCGGCCATTGTCTAACTTGCTCCACGGCGGCACTGACGCCACCTCTATCTCTGAATGGGTGCGGCCCGCAGCGGACCATGCAGCCGCGCATTATCGGGGTTGAACGTTGCCAGACTGCAACAAAACCCCGAGGCCGCATCAAAACTCTGCCACAAAAGCCACGCCGACCCAGGTCGCGGGCCTTGGCTACAGCCCCTGGACCGCCCGCTTGCGGCGCCTGATCCACGCCACCGCCAGCACCGCCAATGCAGCCAGGCACAGCGGCACCAGTCCTGCCGCGTGCACCCAGCGCGCGAATGGCGTCAAGGCCTCGCGCCCCTGCACGCTGGCCTGCAGCACGGCGCGCTCGTAAGGCACCAGCGCCTGCGTGACCACACCCCAGTGATCGATGGCAACCGTGGCGCCGGTGTTGGTGGCGCGCAGCATGGGGCGCTCGAATTCCAGCGCGCGCATGCGGCTGATGGCCAGATGCTGGTCGATGGCCACGCTGTCGCCAAACCATCCGATGTTGCTGAAATTCACCAGCACCGTCGGCGCCGTCGCCGCGTTGCCAAAATGCGCCCCCAGCTCCTCGCCAAACAAATCCTCGTAACAGATGTTGGGCGACAGGCGCTCGCCGGCCCAGGCCATGGAGGGCTGGCCCAGCGCGCCACGATTGAAGTCGCCCAGCGGTATGTTCATCATCTGCGTGAACCAGCGAAACAGCGGCGGGATGAACTCCCCGAACGGCACCAGATGGTGCTTGTCGTATTGGTAGTCCTGGATCTGGCCGGGCTGCCAGCCCACGACCGAGTTCGTGTAGCCGGCCTCTTCCGACCCCAGGGGAATGCCCAGCAGCGCAGCCTGCCGGCCGTCCTTCTTCAGATACGGTTCGCGCAGCAAGTCCAGGTATTCCTCGGGCAGTTGCTGGGGCAGCAGGGGAACGGCCGTCTCAGGCGCCACGACCAGTTGCGCGGTGGCCGCGCGCAGCTCGCGCCCGTACCAGCCCAGCGCCAGCGGAATGCCGCTGCCGGCCTCGAACTTCTCATCCTGCGGGATATTGCCCTGCAGCAAGGCCACGCTCAGCGCCGGCCGTTCGGCCGACGGTGCATTGATGGCGGCATCGCGAAGCCACCACAGCCCGCCCCAGGCCAGGACCAGCGCCGCTGCAGTGGCCACCAGGCGGACGGGCCGGAGACCCTGTCTGTCCAGCAAGGCAGCCAGCCCATGCGCCAGCCCATATGCCAGCCAGGCCGCCACGGCGCCCGTGCCATAGACGCCAATCCAGCGCGGCAGCACGGACAAGGGGCCTTCCACATGGGCATAACCGCCCGCGCCCCAGGGAAAGCCGGTCCACAGCCAGCCACGCGCCAGCTCGGCCAGCAGCCAGACGGCGGAAAACAGCAGCGCGCCACCCGCCGCACCAGCAGGGCGCAGCCTTTGCCAGCCCCAGGCGGCCACCGCGTAGTAGCTGCCCAGAAATGCAGCAAGCGCCAGCACGGCGGCAACGGCCAGCGGCGCAGGCAGGCCGCCGTAGACATGCATGGAGATGAACAACCACCAGAAGGTAGCCACCAGCCAGGCCGTGGCGAAGAGCATGGCACGCCCTGCCGCCTGGGCCGGACGCTGCGCCGTCTGCAGGGCGCGCGCCAGCACGGCCAGCGACAGAATCTGCAGCCACCACAGCGGGCGGCCATAGCCGCCGATGAGGCTCAGCGGCCCGTCACCTTGCCCGCGCGCCCAGGGCCAGGCCAGCGACAGGGCCTGTGCCGCACCCGCGACAAGCAGCAGCACGCCATGGGCGAACCGGCCCATGCGCCGGCCGTCTTGCGAGAAAGCGGAAGAACTGGACAGGGGCATCGGCCGGTTGTGCGCAAAAAGAGGTAGGTCTCGGGTGAGAGAGGTCCAGCCAAGGGCTGGTTCAGGCGCAGCCTCAGCTGCGCAGCAGGCTGTCGGCGGCGGGATCGCGCACCACCTTGAACCAGCGCACGGCGCCGCCCTTGGTGTGCAGCACGGTGAATTCCAGGCCCGCCAGATGGATCTGCTCGCCGCGCTTGGGCACATGGCCCATTTCGTGGGCGATCAGGCCGCCGATGGTGTCGAACTCATCGTCGGGATCGCGGGCATGCAGGGCGACCTCGAAGGTCTCGTTGACATGCTCGATGGTGGTGTCGCCCGCCACGCGGTAGCTGTTGTCGGCCAGGGCGAAGATGTCGCCCTCGTCCTCGGGGATGTCGAACTCGTCCTCGATCTCGCCAACGATTTCCTCCAGCACGTCCTCGATGGTCACAAGACCCGCCACGCGGCCGAACTCGTCGATGACCACGGCGAGGTGGTTGCGGTTGCCCCGGAATTCGCGCAGCAGATCGTTCAGGCCCTTGCTCTCCGGCACGAAGGCGGCGGGGCGCAGCAGGGCGCGGATGTTCAGGTCCGGCGAACGCTGCAGCTTGAGCAGGTCCTTGGCCAGCAGGATGCCGATGATGTTCTCGCGCTCGCCCTGGTAGACCGGGAAGCGCGAATGGGCCGTGGTGATGACCTGGTGCAGCAATTCATCGAACGGCGCGTCGATGTTGACCAGGTCCATGCGAGGGGCTGCGACCATGACGTCGCCGGCCGTCATGTCGGCCATGCGGATCACGCGTTCGAGCATGACGCGCGACTCGGGGCCGATGACCTGATTGTCCTCGGCGTCGGCCAGGGTCTCGATCAGCTCGTCGGGAGAGTCGGGGGCCGGGTGGATGAACTCGGCCACCTTTTGCAGGAAGCTTCGCTTGCTTTCCTTCTCGGAAGAGCGCGCAGGATGGGGGTCGGACACTGTCTTGGAGTGCAGGACGTGCGGTAGTGAAACAAGCTGCAAGGATAGCGGATTGCTCCGTCACCCCTGCATGCGCTGCGCCAATTCCCCTTGCAGCGTTTTGCGCTTATTCGCCGGCCTGGTGGCGGCCATCCTGCACGCCACGGCGGATTTCCTGCACGTCGGCCAGGAAATCCCAGAACTGCTTGGCCTGCTTCTTGAACTGGTAGTCCACCTCGCCGATGTGCTCGGTCATCAGAGACGCCATGTGCGTGTCGATGCCGGCGGGCGGCAGTTGCAGGTAGGCCTCGGATTCGGAGCCGTCGCGCTTGATGGTGGCGCCGGCCTTGCGCGCAATCCTGAGCATGGCCGTGTTCTCCGACAGCGCGTGGATGAACATCATGGACACGCCCTTGGTGCGTGCATGGATCACGGCGCGGTTGAACAGGCGCCCGCCATAGCCACGGCCACGTGCCTGCTTGAGTACGGAGACGCCGAATTCGGCGCAGCTCTTGTGCTCGGGATGCGAGGCAAAGGCCAGGTGCGCCATGGCGATCAGCTCGAGCCGGCGGTTGTAGATGCCGAAGATGTCATCGCGCTCGAAGTCGAGCTGCATGGCATAGCGGCGGACCTGCTCGTCGCTGGCGGCATAGCCGAAGCGCAGGTAGCGGTCGCCTTCATCGAGCTTGAGCAAATGCGCCACCACACGCTCGCGGTGGGACGGGCCCAGCGAGCGAATGGGCACCATGGACGCGGAGCGCCCATCGGGACGGTGCGGCTGGCCTGCGCTCGCACGCAACATGTCCCGGCCGGCCTGCCAGGACGCCTTCAACCAGTCTTTGGATGCATTCATGGCTCAAATATAGGTAAAAACCCGATGTCGAGCAACGGAGATATTGCAATGCAACAAAACCGTAAGGTTTTGGCATGCAAACCAATTTCCCTCCCTGAACCTCTCGACGGCCAGGCCCCTGTCCGAGCCTTCGTGGCTACAGAGGCACCGCCGTGGTCACCTTCACCCGGTCCATCACGAAGCTGGTCTTGCAGTCCTGCACGCTGGGGTGCTTGAGCAAGGTGTCCATGACGAAGCGCGTGTAGTGCTGCATATCGGCCACGACCACGCGCATCAGGTAGTCCATTTCGCCGGTCAGTGACACGCATTCCACCACCTCGGGCCAAGTCTGCACGCTGGCGCGGAACACGTCCATGGGGTTGCGCTTGCTGGTCTCGGTGTACTTTTCCAGGCGCACGTTGAGATAGGCGGTCAGCCCTAGGCCCACCGTCTCGGGCTGGACCAGGGCCACGTAGCGATCGATCACACCGCCGTCTTCCAGGCGCTTGACCCGGCGCAGCACGGCGCTGGGAGACAAGCCGACCTGCTCCCCGATGACGTCATAGGTTTCCCGGCCGTTGGCCTGCAGGCGGCGCAAAATGGCCCGATCCAGTTTGTCGATGTTGTGCGTGGCGCTCATGGCGGTGGACTCGTAAATAAGTACGGATTTCTTCAGGGTTAACCCGAATTAACCAGTTAAATTGCGATAAACGAAAGAATTCCGCAATTTTCATGCATTTCGCATTTTCCCTCCACGGGCAAACGGCAAAAAGCTGAAGCCCCTCCCGCCTACAGTGACAGCACCGATCGAGAAGACGCAGGCGCCGGCCATGGCGCCCGTCCGACTGTCCTGCACTGAACTGGCCGGAGATCCCCATGAATGCCCCGCTGAACCAGGCTGCCGCCCAGGCCTGCGCGCAAACAGTCAAGCGCCAACGGGACATGCATCGTCCACGCCTTCCGGCCTGCCCACGCTGCCTATACTGCGGGGATCGCCTCCATTTCGCTTCACGCCATGACGCCCCGCCACGACGCCAACCGCGCCATGTCACGCCATGCCCGAGCGCCTGCGCCAGCCGGCCCGCAGCCGTCGGCCCGGTTGGCGCGGCGCAGCCTGCTGGCAGCACTGGCCGCCCTGCCCTGGCTGCCTGCGGCGGCGCAGGCCCAGCAGCCCTCCGCCGCCCAGACGCGCGATGCGAAGTCCGACTCCCTGACCCTGATCGTTCCCTATGCGGCCGGCGGCCCGCTGGACCGCACGGCACGGCCGCTGGTCGAGGCCAGCACCGCGAAGCTGGGAGCCATCCAAATCCTCTATGTGCCGGGCGACGGCGGCGCCAAGGGCTCCAACATGGTCGCCCAGGCCACCGCCCAGGACCGCTTGCTGCTGATGGGCGCGGCCGCCACCCATGCCGTGCTGCCCTGGCTGCAGCCCCAGCTGGGCTACGACCCGCTGCGCGACTTCCAGCCGCTGGTGCTGGTGGCGCGCATGCCCAATGTGCTGGTCATGCGCAGCGATCTGGCACGCCAGTGGCGCATACGCACGCCGCTGGACCTGCAGCGCTTTCTTGCCAAGCACCGCCAGCCGCTGCGCTATGCCTCGGGCGGGCCGGGCAGCAGCGGCCACCTGTCGGGCGAGATGTACCAGATGCTCACGCGGCTGCCGCTGCTGCACCTGCCCTTCGGCGGCACGCAGCCGGCACTGTCGGCCCTGCTCGACGGCTCGGCCGACCTGCTGTTCGACAGCCTGGCGTCTTCGCTGCCGCACATCCGCGCAGGGCGGCTGCAGGCCCTGGCCGTGACCACGCTGGAGCGCGCGCCCCTGCTGCCCGAGGTGCCCAGCCTCAACGACACGGTGCAGGGCTTCAACATGGCCAACTGGTTCGGCCTGTTTGCGCCGGCCAGCTGGCCCGCGGAACAGGCGCAGCGCCATGCCGCCGCGTTCTCGCAGGCCATGCGCAGCCGCCCGGTGCAGGACACCCTGTCCGCCATGGGCGTGCTGCCCGAAGAACTGCAACTGCAGGAGTTCGCGCGCTTTGTGCGTTCCGAGCACAGCAAATACGGCCTGCTGGTACAGGCCGCCCGAATCCGCCAGCTCTGAGCCGCGCAGGTGCCTTGCCTGCCCCCGGCCCGGGGCGGCAATGACAAGATCCTTGGAGAGCACCATGATGAGCACCGCAGCGACCCCCACCTCGTCCCACGGTCCCGCCCACGCCCCCGGTGTGGCACCCGTGGTCTACGGCCAAGCCGACCGCCCCCCGCGCGGCGACTACAGCCGCGCCAGCGACGACTACACCTGCGCGCAGGACTACGACGCCTACACCGAGGCCGACCACGACACCTACCGGCGCCTGTACGAGCGCCAGTCCGCCCTGCTGCCGGGCCTGGCAAGCCAGCACTTCATCGACGCCCTGCCCTCGCTGGGCGCCAAGGACCGCATTCCGCGCTTCGAGGAAGTCAACGAGCGCCTGCGCCGCGCCACGGGCTGGGAGATCGTCGGCGTGCCCGGGCTGATTCCCGAGGTGCCCTTCTTCTCGCTGCTGGCCAACCGCAAATTCCCGGTCACGGACTGGATCCGCAAGCCCGAGGAGTTCGAGTACATCGTCGAGCCCGATGTCTTCCACGACCTCTTCGGCCATGTGCCGCTGCTGTTCAACCCCGTCATCGCCGACTACATCCAGGCCTACGGCCAGGGTGGGCTCAAGGCGGCCGAGCTGGGCGCCTGCGAGATGCTGTCGCGCCTGTACTGGTACACCATCGAATTCGGCCTGATCCGCGAGCAGGGCGGCCTGCGCGCCTACGGCGCGGGCATTCTGAGTTCTTCGGGTGAGCTCAACTACTCGGTGCGCAGCCCCGAGCCGCAGCGCCTGCCGCTGTCGCTGGAGCGCGCCATGCGCACGCTCTACAAGATCGACAGCTACCAGCACACCTACTTCGTGATCGACGACCTGCAGCAGCTGTTCGACCTCACGGCCGCCGATTTCGAGCCGCTGTACCGCCAGCTGCGCGATCAGCCCACCATCGCGGCAGATGCGCTGCTGCCGGGCGAGGTCGCTCTGTAGGAATCGGCGCTGCAGGAATCTGCAGCCTGAAGCCGCTCGCGCAGCGCCAGGCAAAAGCGCCAGACGCGCTCGTCGAACACCAGCTGCACGTGGGCCACATCGTCCAGGCGGTGCGCATCCTGCCCCGGCAGCGTGGCCACGGGGAATGGAAAGACGATGTTGTCGCAGCAGCTCCACCAGCAGCTGAAGGGCACGTCCGAGGGCGGCGGCCCCAGGCGCTGCAACCAGGGGCTGTCCGTGCGCATCTGCAGCGCCGGCAGGCCATGGGCGAAGCGCGCCATCCAGGTGCCACGGTGCGGGGTGGCCAGCGTCACCACATGGGCCGCCAGTTGCGGGCGCTCCTGCGCCGACAGTTGCCCCAGCCAGGCCCGCACCACCAGTCCGCCCATGCTGTGCGCCACGATCAGCGGAGCGCGCCCCGTGGCCTGGGCCATGCGGCGCGCGCAGGCGTCAAGGTCGGCCACCATGGCATCGATGGATGCGCCATGCGCCGGCTCCAGCGTCATGGCAGCGCAGGCAATGCCGCCGTCCTTGAGCCGCCGCAGCCAGGGCGCCCAGACCGCGCGGTTGCAGAAGAACCCGTGGACCAGCACCACGCCCACCTGGCCCATCGCACCCACTTGGCCGGTGGTGCCGCCGTCAGGCCAGCCATCGGCCTGGGCACGGGCGCGAAACGGCAGCCGCCAGCCAAACACCTGCACGGCCAACCGCCACTCGGCCAGCCAGGCTGCCGCCACCGTGCGCCATGACGGCACGGGCGCGCCCGCCTTGCGCACCACGCGTCGCATCAGCAGCATCTGCAGGCCCAGGTGCAGGCCCGGCCAGCACAGGCCCAGCAGCGCCCCCGCCAGCGCCAGCTCGGGTGACCGCGGCCACCACCATGCCAGCCAGGCCGCGGCGCCCGCCAGCGTGCCCAGCGACACCATTTGCAGAATGCGTGCGTTCACGGCAGCCCGTCCCCAATGAAAAAAGAAGCCAACGTAGCACAGGCCCTAGGACAACCCCGTGTAGACCGCAAAGCACCCGCCTGACCAGAATCGGCCGCAGCGGTGGCCGCCCGACCGGCGCCTGCAACTTCGCTGTCCCCCTGTCTTCCCAGCAACCCAAGGTACCCTGCATGGACGCTGCGCCCTGGCTCAAGAACTATCCCGCCGATGTGCCTCACGAGGTGCATCCCGAGCAATACCGCTCGCTCACACACCTGCTGGAGGAGGCCTTCACCCAGCATGCGGACCTGCCCTTTTCGGTCTGCATGGACCGCTGGATGAGCTACCGCGAGCTGGACCAGCTGTCCACCCGCCTGGGCGCCTGGCTGCAGGGGCTGGGCCTGGAGCCCGATGCGCGCGTGGCCATCATGCTGCCCAATGTGCCGCAGTTCGCCGTGAGCATGGCGGCCGTGCTGCGCGCCGGCTACACCTGCGTCAACGTCAATCCGCTGTACACCCCGCGCGAGCTGGAGCACCAGCTCAAGGACTCGGGCGCCACGGCCATCATCATCCTGGAGAACTTCGCCCACACCCTGGCCGACGTGATCGAGCGCAGCGCCATACGTCATGTCTGCGTCACGGCCATGGGCGATCTGCTGGGCGGCATGTATGGCAGCTGGATCACCTTCGCCGTGCGCCACCTGGCCAAGATGGTGCCGGCCTACAGCCTGCCGCTGGACGGCGCGGGCGGCACGGTGCGCGAGGTCACGACCTTTTCCCAGGCGCTGGCGCGCGGCGCCCAGAAAGAGCTGCGGCCCAGCCAGGCGGGGCTGGATTCGGTGGCCTTTCTGCAGTACACGGGCGGCACCACGGGCCTGTCCAAGGGCGCCGTGCTCACCCACCGCTGCATCGTGGCCGCCACGCTGCAGGCCCATGCCTGGTTCACGCCCGCGCTGCATGGCCGCGTGAAGGCCCAGGACACGCACATCATCGCGGCGCTGCCGCTGTACCACATCTTCGCGCTCACGGTGAGCCTGTTCGCCATGCGCATGGGCGCCAGCCTGAGCCTGATCCCCAATCCGCGCGACATCCCCAAGTTCGTCAAGGTGCTGCAAAAACGGCCCTTCCACATCCTGCCGGCCGTCAACACCCTGTTCAACGCCCTGCTCAACAACGCCCAGTTCCGCGAGCTGGACTTCTCGCAACTGCGCGTGTCGCAGGCCGGGGGCATGGCCGCCAGCGAGGGCACGGCGCGCCAGTGGCAGCAGGTCACGGGCAGCGTGATGATCGAAGGCTGGGGCATGAGCGAGACCTGCGCCATCGGCACCAACAACCCCGTCATCACCACCTCCTTCAGCGGCACCATCGGCCTGCCGCTGCCGGGCATCTCCATCGCCATCAAGGACGACGAAGGCCGCGACCTGCCCATGGGAGAGGCCGGCGAGCTGTGCATCAAGGGCCCCAACGTCATGCGCGGCTACTACAACCAGCCCGACGAAACCGCCAAGGCCTTCACGGCCGACGGCTACATGCGCACCGGCGACATCGGCGTGATGGACCAGGAGGGCTTCACCCGCATCATCGACCGCAAGAAGGACATGATGGTGGTCAGCGGCTTCAACGTCTATCCGAACGAGCTGGAGAACGTGATCTCCATGTGCCCCGGCGTGCTCGAATGCGCAGCCGTGGGCGTGGCCGACGAGCGCCAGGGCGAGGCCATCAAGGTCTACGTGGTGCGCAGCGACCCGGCACTGACCGAGGACCAGGTGATGCGCTTTTGCCATGACCAGCTCACCGGCTACAAGCGCCCGCGCACGGTGGAGTTCCGCGACGAACTGCCCAAGACCAACGTAGGCAAGATCCTCAGGCGCGCCCTGCGCGATCCCGCCTGAAACCCGCACGGCCGCAGCTGTAGCCCACGCGTCAGCCGTGGCTGCCTGCGGCTGTTAGCCTCGGGCAAAAGCCGCCTCGCCTCCTCATGACAACTTCCGCCACAACCAGCGACAGCGCCGCGCTGCCCCCCGGCATGACCGTGCTGGAGCGCGGCTGGCTGTCGGCCAACAACATCGTCTTCGCCGCCGATACCGATGTCCCTGTAGACGACCCGCAGGACGACGGCGCTGCCGTGGTCGATACCGGCTACGTCAGCCATGCCGGGCAGACCGTGATGCTGGTCGAGCAGACGCTGGCCGGCCAACCGCTGGCACGCATCCTCAACACCCATCTGCACAGCGATCACTGCGGCGGCAATGCTGCCTTGCAGGCGCACTGGCCGCAGGCCAGAACCTACGCCGCACCGGGCCAGGCGGCCTTCGTGCGCGACTGGAACCCCGCTGCACTGAGCTACACGCCCACCGGCCAGGAATGCCCGCAATTTGCGCTGACCGGCGTGCTGCAGCCCGGCACCAGCGTGCGGCTGTCGGGGCGCGACTGGCAGATCCATGCCGCGCCCGGGCACGATCCGCACTCCATCATCCTGTTCGAGCCCGCCAGCCGCACCCTGATCTCGGCCGACGCGCTCTGGGAAAACGGCTTCGGCGTGGTCTTCCCCGAGATCGAGGGCCTGAGCGCCTTCGACGAGGTGGCCGCCACGCTCGACGTGATCGAAGGCCTGGCACCGCTCACCATCGTCCCCGGCCACGGCGGCGTTTTCACGGGCGTGGCCGCCGCGCTGGACACGGCGCGCCGCCGCCTGGACGGCTTTGTGCGCGCCCCCGAGCGCCACGCGCTCTACGCGGCCAAGGTGCTGCTCAAGTACCGGCTGCTGGACTGGCAGCGCATACGCACCACCGATCTGCTGGCCTGGCTGGCCGCCACGCCCTACTTCGGCATGCTGCATGCGCGGTATTTCGCAGCCGGCTCCGCCCACGACTGGGGCCGCACGCTGGTGGACGCACTCGTGCATTCCGGCGCGGCGCGGCGTGAGGAGGAATGGATCCTCAATGCCTGAATGTCGCGAAACCGCCCAATAGACAAAAAGAAAATTAAGACCTTTCCTATAGTTTTTGCAAATCACAATGACTAGCATTCGTGTATCAGCAAAGGCATCCGGCCATCCACGGCCACCCCTGCAGGCTTCTCGCCCACGCTGATCAGGAGCAAGCTCCAGGTCTGCCAAGCGACGCTCCGCGTCCAGCCGCCCCCCGCCAGCCAGCATTCAATCTTGCACAGCGAGGGAGGCGGGCATGGCTCACCACACCAATCACATCACCGGCCGCAAGCACTGCGCGGCTGCGACACGGCCGCATGCCGTGGGCATCGCCGCCACGCTGATGGCACTGAGCCTGCCGATGCAGATCCAGGCGCAGCCCACCACGCCAGCTCCGCTGGACCTGACACTCAGGGAAGTCCAGGTCCGCGACCGCCATGACGGCGGCTACAAGGCGCAAAAGGCAGCATCCCCAAAGTTCACCCGCCCACTGGTGGACACGCCCCAGACCCTGTCGGTGATACGCCGTGAAGTCATGGAGGAACAGGAAGCGACCACTTTGCAGGAAGCCTTGCGCAACACGCCCGGCGTGACCCTGTTGCTGGGAGAAGGCGGCAACTCCAACAGCAAGGACAACATCTTCATGCGCGGCTTCGACACCACGGGCAGCATCTTCATCGACGGCGTGCGCAACCTGGGCAGTTCGGTGCGCGACACCTTCAACATCGAGGACATCGAGATCGTCAAGGGCGCCTCGGGTTCCGAGTACGGGCGCGGCGCGCCTTCCGGCAGCATCAACATGCGCACCAAGCTGCCGATGCTGGGCGATCTGTCGCAGATACGCCTTGGCACCGGCACCGCCGACACCAACCGCGCCACCGCAGACCTGAACCGGCAGCTCGGCGACACCGCCGCCCTGCGTCTGAACGCCATGGTCCAGAGCAGTGGTGTCGCAGGCCGCGACTTCGTGCGCGACCAGGGCATGGGCATGGCGCCATCGCTGGCCCTGGGGCTGGGCACGCCCACGCGCCTCATCGCCGACATGCAACTGCTGCAATACGACAACCGTCCCGATGGCGGCGTGCCCACCGTGGGACTTCCAGGCTTCTACAACGGCGCATTGTCCATACTGGGCATCAAAGACATACGGCCCGTGGACCCGTCCAACTTCTACGGCAGCCTGGACGACTTCAGCAAGACCGAGCTGAACCAGGCCACCGTGCGCTTCGAGCACGACCTGTCACCCGGCACCACGGTGCGCAACATCACGCGCGTGGGACGCAGCAAGATCGACCAGTTGCTCACGGGCACCTCGGGCATCGTCAGCGACGGAAGCGGCGCAAGCGCCGTGGGTCGCCCGGACCCCGCCACCTGGACTGCCTCGCGCTCGCGCCAGTTGCGCTGGCAATCCAACCAACTGCTCACCAACCAGAGCAATCTTTCATCGAGTTTCAAGACCGGCGGACTGCAGCACGCGCTGAGCGCGGGCCTGGAACTGATCTACGAGAAGCAGACCTCCAGGGGACGCACGGGCGCCGGCACCATGGCGCCCGCCAACCTCTATGACCCCAACGTCAACGATCCAATCACGGGCCAGGACATCCGCTACACAGGCCAGATCAGCGAAGGCAACACCAGAACCGTCGCGCTGTATGCCTTCGACAGCATCGAGTTCAGTCCGCAGTGGCAGCTCAACGGCGGCCTGCGCTGGGACCGCTACCGCAGCGCCAACGACAACACCACCGCACCCAATGCCGTCACGGGTGCGCAGACCACCAGCCAACTAAGCAGCAGCGGCAGCCTGCTAAGCACAAAACTGGGGCTGGTATTCAAGCCGGTGGACTACGGCAGCATCTACGCCGGCATCTCGACGTCGCAGCAGCCGCCGGGCGGCAGCAACTTCTCGCTCAGTGCTACGGAGGGCAACATCAACCACTCCAGCATGGACCCCTCCAAGGCCGCCAACCTGGAAGTGGGCACCAAGTGGGACATCCTGGATCGCCGCCTGCTGCTGACGGCCGCCCTGTTCCAAACCACGGTGCGCAACGACCTGGGCACCATCGACAACGTCACGGGTGCCGTGACCCAGTATGGCAAGAAGCAGGTCAAGGGGATCGAGCTGGGCGCCGTCGGCCAGATTACGCCGGCCTGGAACGTCACGGCCGGCCTGGCACGCATGAACACCAAGATTGAGCAGGGCACGTCTTCACAGACCGGCGCACACCTGAACTGGTCACCCAAGCTCAGTTTCACCAGCTGGACCACGTACCGCTTCGGCAACGGACTGACGCTGGGTGGTGGCGCACGCTACATGGCCAGGATGGCGCGCCTGGTCAGCAATTCCGCCGTGCCGGACACCACCAACATGCCCAGCACACGCGACTACTGGGTCTACGACGCCTTCATGGCCTATGAGGTCAGCAAGCACCTGCGCCTTCAACTGAACGTCTACAACCTGGCCGACAAGAAATATGTGGCCAGCCTCAACAACAACGGCGCACGCTACATGCCGGGCCCAGCACGCTCGGCCCGGCTCGTGGCCACGCTGAAGTTCTGATGCCAGCGAGGTGTTGCCGAGCGGCAACGAACAGACAAGGCGATATCAGATAGTTCTTATATTTTTATTAAGAATCACTATCATTTTCACTACAGACATAGACCTCTGTTACAGCCAGCACCGGAGCCGTCCTGCACGCCATCCGACCAGCAAGCCAGCACATTCATCGCCCACGGCGCCCTCCCGTGCGCCGGGCATTGCGCCCTCCTCCAACATGGCGAACTCCAACACATACATCAAAAGCCGCAAACACCATGGTGCTGGCCGCCCGTCGTCGGCCGGTCTCATCGCTGCTGCCGCAGCCCTGGCCACCCTGGGCCTGCCCGCAATGGCCCAGACTTCTTCCCCTGGCACCAATGCCGCGCCCAGCCTCAAGGAAGTGACGGTAGAAAGCGCACGCAGCACCGGCTATGAGCCCGCGCAGGTCTCCTCCCCCAAGTTCACCCAGCCGCTGGTGGACACCACGCAGACCATCTCCGTCATCAAGGAGCAGGTGCTGCAGGAACAAGGCGCCACCACGCTGACCGAGGCGCTGCGCAACGTGCCCGGCGCAGGCACCTTCTACGCGGGCGAGAACGGCAACACCAGCACGGGCGATGCCATCTACATGCGCGGCTTCGACACCTCCAACAGCATCTATGTGGATGGCGTGCGCGACGTGGGCTCCATCTCGCGCGACGTGTTCAACACCGAGCAGGTGGAAGTCACCAAGGGCCCGGCCAGCACCGACTACGGCCGCAGTGCCCCCACCGGTGCCATCAACATGGTCACCAAGCAGCCTAGCCTGACCGACAGCTTCGGCGCCTCGCTGGGTGCGGGCTCGGGCAGCTACAAGCGCTCCACCGTGGACTGGAACAAGAGCCTGACCGGCATGGGCGGCGCGGCCTTCCGGCTCAACGCCATGGTGCAGGACGCCGGCGTCGCCGGCCGCGACCGCGTGGCCAACGACCGCTGGGGCATCGCACCGTCGTTCGCCTTCGGACTGAACACCGACACGCGCACCTACCTGAACGTGCTGCACGTCAAGCAAAGCAATGTGCCGGACGGCGGCGTGCCCACCATCGGCCTGCCCGGCTACAGCAACACCGACGCGCGCCTGAACGCAGGCCGCCCTGTGGACCCCAGCCGCTTCTACGGCACCAGCGCCGACCACGACGACGTGACGGCCGACATGGTCACGCTGCGCGTGGAGCACGACTTCACGCCCGACACCACGCTGCGCAACACCACGCGCTGGGGTCGCACCAAGCAGGACTACCTGCTCACGGCCTTCATGACGCTGTCCGCCAACAACAGCAGCAACCCCGCCAACTGGACCGTGGCGCGCAGCCTGCCGACCTTCAAGAACCAGGTCAACGACATCGTCACCAACCAGACCAACCTGACGACCAAGCTGGCGACAGGCAGCGTGCGGCACGAGCTGAGCACCGGGGTGGAGATCACGCGCGAGAAGCAGAGCAACTACGGCACGGGCACCACAGGCGCCTGGCCCGATGCCAATCTCTATGACCCGCAGGTGCCCAGCTCCGGCCTGAACTGGTCGCGCAACGGCGCCGACAGCAAAGGCTCGACCGACACCTTCGCGCTGTACGCCTTCGACACGCTCAAGTTCAATGAGCAATGGCAGGCCAACGCAGGCCTGCGCCTGGACCGCTACAAGACGCAGTACGACGCACGCGCCGTCTGCGGCGGCCGCAGCGGCCCGGCCTGCGGCAGCAATCCTGCAGGCACCGTGCTGCCCAGCGCCGTGGGCCTGGAGGCCTCCGACACCCTGCTGAGCTGGAAGATCGGCGGCCTCTACAAGCCCGCGCCCAATGGCAGCGTGTACGTGAACTACGCCCTGTCGCAGCAGCCACCGGGCGGTGCCAACTTCACGCTGTCCACGGCCGCCAACAACGCCAACAATCCCAACATGGACCCGCAAAAGGCCAAGACCGCCGAGCTGGGAACCAAGTGGGAGCTGATGGACAAGCGCCTGCTGCTGACAGGCGCGCTGTTCCGCACCGAGATCACCAACGAGATCGTCACCAACCCTGACGGCACCGTGGGACAGACCGGCAAGAAGATCGTGCAGGGTCTGGAGCTGGGCGCCACGGGCCAGATCAGCCCGGCCTGGGGCGTGACGGCGGGCTACACCATCCAGAACACCAAGGTGGACACGGGTGCCACCGTGGCGCAGGACGGCTCCAGCGGCCTGACCTACACGCCCAAGAACGCCTTCTCGCTGTGGACCAGCTACCAGTTCCCGTTCGGCCTGACGCTGGCTGGCGGGGCGCGCTACTCGGGCGGACTCAAGCGTGGCACCGACGGCGCCGTGGGCACGCCCAACTTCACCGATGCCTACTGGGTCTTCGATGCCATGGCCAGCTACCGCATCAACAAGAACGCCGACATCCAGCTGAACTTCTACAACCTGTTCGACAAGGAATACGTGGGCGCGATCAACAAGAGCGGCTACCGCTATTTCCCGGGCACGCCGCGCTCCGTGCGCGTGTCCGCGAACTTCCGCTTCTGAGTGGATGCAAGACGGGCCGCCGCGCCGGCCTTGCCGCGCGCAGAGCGCCGACAATCTCTGTACCGCCCCGGCCCCGCCGGGGCTTTTTCCATGCGAGGAGGACCCGCACCATGATGCTGCACATTCCCGACGTGCTCACGCGCCAGCAGGTCACTGCCATCCGCACAGCCATCGACGCCGCCGACTGGGTGGATGGCCGTGCCACGGCAGGCAGCCAGGGCGCCCGGGTCAAGCGCAACCGCCAGTTGCCCGAAGACTCGCCCGTGGCACTGGAGCAGGGCCGCATCATCGAGCAGGCGCTGGCGGCCAATGCGCTGTACTTCAGTGCCGCCCTGCCCGCACGCACCATGTTGCCGCTGTTCAACCGCTATGCGGACAGTGAAACCTATGGCCTGCACGTGGACGGTGCCGCGCGGCGCCTGCCAGGCGCGCAGCAGTGGATGCGCACCGATGTGTCCGGCACCCTCTTCCTCTGCGATCCCGAGGACTACGACGGCGGCGAGCTGGTCGTGGTGGACACCTACGGCACGCACGAGGTCAAGCTGCCGGCCGGCGATCTCATCCTCTACCCCTCCACCAGCCTGCACCGCGTGGAACCGGTCACCCGGGGTGAGCGCGTGTGCTCCTTCTTCTGGGCGCAGAGCATGGTGCGCGACGACACACGCCGGGCCATGCTGTTCGAGATGGACCAGACCATCCAGCGCCTGCGCGAAAAACTGGGCGAGACCGATGAAACCCTCAGCCTCGCGGGCCAATATCACAACCTGCTGCGCATGTGGGCGGAGACCTGAGGAATCGGATCGCTTCAGGGCTTGTGCTTTTCGGCACAGCCGATCAGGTGGTTGTAGCTGTTGGACATGCACTGGTACATGGCCTTGGAGCGGCCCGTGGCGGCCTGGCAGTCGGCCACGGTGGCGTGCGTGCGCGCCTCGCGGAACTTGCCCGCGGTTGCATCGAACTGCGCCTGGGTGATGTAGCCGCCCTTGACGTTCTTCTGCCCGTTCTCGACCATGGTGTCCACCTGGCTGCGGATGTTGTCCACGGCGGCGGCGCAGTTCAGCGGCACCTCCTTGGAATCGACCTTGCTCAGGCCCTTGGCCACGCCGTCCGCCATCTCGCGCACCTGCTTGGGCAGCTTCTTCGTGCCGTCGGGGTTGCGCTCCTCGCCAAACCGGCCCGAGCCTGCGCCCGAGCTGCCATTGGGCGATACCTTGATCTGGCCGGCATCGGCCTGGTCGGTGGGCAGCTGCGATCCGTAATGCGTGCGCCCCTCCGCGTCCACCCATTTGTAGACCGGCTGCGCTGCCGCCGTACACGCCCATGCAAGACCCAGCGCGGCCCAGGCCGCGCGGCTCCATGTTGTTGTCATTGTTGAAACCCCTGCGGTATCCGGGCCGCGGCATGCGGCCCGCCTGTCGGTAACCAAGTGTAGCAACGCTAGGCGACGCTGCACCCCGCAGGAATGTCAAGTGCGGCTCAGGGCAGGTCCTTGCTGGGGTCTGGCGTGGCTGCGTCGCGGGGGCCGATGGTGCCCAGGCGGCTCTTGAGCGACTGGGGCTGGCCCGTGATGAGCGCCGCGTAGTTGGTGGTGTTGGACAGCACCTTCTTCACGTAGTCGCGCGTCTCGGTGAAGGGAACGTTCTCGGCCCAGATGGCGGCGTCGAGCACCGGGCCGTTGCGCCAGTTGCGCGGGCGGCCGGGACCTGCGTTGTAGCCGGCCGCAGCCAGCGCCATGGAACCGTCGAAATCGTCCAGCGCCAGCTTCAGATAAGCGGTGCCGATGGTGATGTTCACCTCGCGGTCATTGATCATGGACGGGGAAAAGTCCGTCATGCCGATCTTGCGCGCCGTCCAGCGGGCCGTGGCCGGCATGACCTGCATCAAGCCCGAGGCGCCCACGCCCGAGCGGGCATCCATGATGAAGCGGCTTTCCTGGCGGATCAGGCCATAGACGTAGGCCGGGTCCAGGCCGATGGAGCGCGAGCGCGCCAGCACCGTGTCGTGGAAAGGCATGGGAAAGCGCTGGTTCCAGTCGGCAAAGCTGCGGGTGCGCTCGCTGGTGTTGATGCAGCGGTCCCAGACCTGCTGCTGGCAGGCCAGATCGGCGGCGGCCAGCAGTTCGCGGTCGCTCATGCCGCCGGCCTGGTGCAGGTTGGTGGCGTAGTTCCATTCGCGCACGCCTTCGCTGCGCAGGCCGTTCTGGATGGCGTAGAGGCCGCGCACCAGGCTGGGGTTGGCGCGGGCGGCGGCCTTCTCCTGTGCCGCAGCTGGCGCAGGCGGAGGTGGCGCCGCCACGCGCTGGCCGATATCCTCCAGCGCCAGCTGCTCGTAGAAACTGCCGGGGCCGGCCATGTCCTCCAGCAGTTGGCGCGCCTCGGAGCGCTCCTGCTCGCTGGGGCGGCCTGACAGCAGGGCACGCGCCTTCCAGTAGGTCCAGGTGGGATCGGTACGCTCGGCACCCATGGCGTCAATGGCGCGGCGCACCGTGCGCCAGTCGCCGGCGCGCAGCGCGGCACGCACCTTCCAGCCCAGCAGTTCATCGCTGAGGTCGCCGTCCTTGCGCACCTTGCCGAAATAGGTCGCCGCCTCGGGCTGCAGCTTGAGTGCTGCCTGCTTGCCGATCACGCCCCAGGCCCAGTTGTTCTCCTCGGCCGTCAGCCGGGCACCCCAGCCGCCTTCCAGCTGGGTGGCCGCCGCCGCCGGGTCGCTGGAGGCCATGCGGATCAACGCCAGCAGCGCCAGCTCCTTGGGCACGGCACCGCGCACGCGCGTCTGCCCGGCCAGGTACTTGGCGGGCGAGGCAAAGACCTGTGCCACCTGGGGCAAGGCCTCGGGAGCGACGATGGCCACGGCATCGCGCGTGGCCTTTTGGCGATTGGCCTCGGCCGCCTGGCGCGCCTTGCGCCAGACTTCGGGTTCGCTGATCTGCTTGGCCGCGTACAGCTCGCCGGCGGCGTAGGTGCAGCCGTCGTCGGCGTCGCGCTGGGCCCACCACAGGTCGCGCACCTGCTGGCCCAGGTTGGCAGCAGGCTGGCCCTTGATGCTGTCGATCAGCAGGGCGTAGCAGCTGACGGAGCGGTCATCGCGCATGCGAAACGCACCATGCACCTGGTCGAACATGCCCCAGTCGCGGCGCTGCCCTAGCAGCAGCAGCCAGTCGTTGCGCAGCCGGTCTTCCTGGTAGGTGCCGGGCCAGCGCTTGAAAAACCCCAGAATCTCATCGGCACTGGCTTCATCCAGCCGGGCCTTGAGTTCCCAGTACGCGGCCCAAGGTTCGAGCACATGGCCACGCGCAGAAGGCAGCAGCTGCGTGAGCTTGGCCTTGTCGCCTTTGCGGAAGGCCTGCTGCATTTCCAGCAAGACATCGTCGCCACGGTTTTGCGCCAGCGCAGGCGTGGCTGCGGTGGTCCAGAGGGAAGCCGCCAAAAGCGGTGTCAAAATCTTCAGCCAGTGCATGGAGGAAATTATCTGATGGACAAAGCAGCCCTGCGCCGCAGCTTGATAGACCAGCGCCTCAATCTTCCCGACCGACTGCAGCGCGCCGACGCACTGCAGCAGGTCATGCGCTTTTGGCTGATACAGCGGCCCGACACCGTGATCGGCGCCTATTGGCCGATCAAGGGAGAGTTCGATCCGCTGCCCGCGCTTCACCGCTGGAAGGAAGATGGCGAGCTACAGGGTACCCCACAAAGGCGCCGAATCGGACTGCCGGTGATTGACAAGCAGCGTAAGACACTCAGCTTTCACGCCTGGTACCCGGGCTGTCCCATGGAAGAGGATGCCTACGGCATTCCCAAGCCCAAGGACACCGAAACCCTGACCCCCACCCTGCTGTTCGTGCCCTGCGTGGGCTACGCGGCCGGCGGCTACCGCCTGGGCTATGGCGGGGGTTTCTACGACCGCACCCTGGCCGAACTGCAGCCCAAGCCCTTCACCGTGGGCCTGGGCTACGGCTGCGGCTATGTGGACGAGTTCGAGCCCGAGCCGCATGACCTGCCGCTGGATGCCATCTTGAACGACCACGGAGTCGTCTGGCCGGTGTAGAACAAGCACCCCCTGAGGCGCTGCGCGCCTTCCCCCTCTCTGCCCGCTTCGCGGGGGAGGGGGACGACACCCTCACTGCGGGGCGGCCCTTGCTCGGTGTCCCTCGCTTTTGGCCGCGCCGGTTTTTAGCGCTGTGCTTCTTTAGTTTGCTGTCTCGCGCTGCGCCTGCCACTGATGCCAGCCGCGGGCGCGCAGGTCGCAGGCGGGGCAGGTGCCGCAGCCGTAGCCCCAGTCGTGCAGCGTCTCGCGCGTGCCCTGGTAGCAGGTGTGGGTGTCGCGCTGGATGAGGTCCACCAGGGTGTCGCCGCCCAGGTCGTGGGCCATTTGCCAGGTTTGGGCCTTGTCTATCCACATCAGCGGCGTTTCGATGCGCAGGCGCCGCTCCAGGCCCAGGTTCAGGGCGAGCTGCATGGCCTTCATGGTGTCGTCTCGGCAGTCGGGGTAGCCGGAGTAGTCGGTCTCGCAGACGCCGGTGACGATCACCGACAGACCGCGCCGGTAGGCCAGCGCGCCGGCCAGGGTCAGGAACAGCAGGTTGCGGCCGGGCACGAAGGTGTTGGGCAGGCCGTCGGCCTGCATGGCGAAGGCCACGTCCGCGGTCAGGGAGGAGCCGCCGATCTGTTGCAGCACGTCCAGCGAGAGGACATGGTCATCGCCCAGGCGGGGTGCCCATTGGGGAAAGTCCCTGGCCAGCCGCTCGCGCACCTGCTGGCGCACCTGCATTTCCACGCTGTGGCGCTGGCCATAGTCAAAACCCAGGGTCTCGACGCGCTCGTACAGCGACAGTGCCTGCGCCAGGCAGGTGGTCGAATCCTGGCCGCCGGAAAACAGGACCAGCGCAGCCGTGTGGCGCGCCGCTGGCGCCTGGGGAGAAGAGCTATCGTTTTGCATGGCACGCATTAGAGCGCGCCCAGGCAGCGCCCGGCTCCTACATGGGTTTTCCTGCCATGCTTGCTAAGCTGTAGGGCCTATCGCGGAGGTTGCGGCCATGCTCACGCTCTATATCGGCAACAAGAATTATTCGTCCTGGTCCATGCGCCCCTGGGTGCTGATGCGCCAGGCCGGCATTGCTTTCGAAGAGGTCATGCTGCGCTTTGACAGCTTCGACGAGCAGTCCGCCTTCAAGCAGCGCGCCCGCGCGCTCTCGCCCTCGGGCCGCGTGCCCGTGCTCATGGATGAAGGCATGGCCATCTGGGACAGCCTGGCCATCTGCGAGTACCTGGCCGAGAAATTCCCTGAAAAGCACCTGTGGCCCACGCTGGCGCTGAACCGCGCCCGCGCGCGCAGCCTCTGCGCCGAGATGCACAGCGGCTTCGGCGCCCTGCGCTCGCTGTGCCCGATGAACATCGAGGCTCAGCTGCCCGAGGTCGGCGCGCGGCTATGGGCAGAGAACATCGCACTGCGCGACGATGTGCAGCACCTGTCCGAACTGTGGCAACCGCTGCTGTCCACGGCCAGCGGCCCCATGCTGTACGACCAGTTCAGCATCGTCGATGCCTTCTTCGCCCCCGTGTGCATGCGCCTGGCGACCTATGAGCTGCCCGTGGCACCGGCCATCGACGCCTATGTGCGCCGCGTGCGCGCCCTGCCGGGCGTGCAGGACTGGGTGCAGGGCGCACTGGCCGAGCATGATTTCCGGCCGTTCGAGGAACCGTACCGCACGGCTGCGGCGGGCTGAGTGCCGCCTGTCTGCTGCCAGTCTGCCGCCTGTCAAAACGGCTCGGCCAGCAGATGCACCAAGCTGTGCACGCCATCGAAGTAGTTGCCCAGGCGCATGTTCTCGTCAAAGCTGTGCTGGTTGTTGTCGGCATTGACCAGGGGCACGATGACGAAGGGAATCTTCAGCGCCTGCACAGCCGCGCCCGTGGGCACGGTACCGCCCATCATGCGGATCTGCACCGGGTCGCTGTCCCAGGCCTTGTTCATGCCCTTGCGCAGCCACTGACCGACAGAGGCGTCCAGCGGTGTGCGAACGGCAGAGCCGGAGGCTGATACACCGCCCAGCTTGAGGGTGGCCAGCTTGGGGTGGCTGGCACGCTGCTCGGCCGTGGGCGGGCCTTCGACCAGATGGAAGCCCTGGGCCTCGATATGGGTGCGCAACAGCTTCTCCAGCCGCTCGGGAGGCGTCTCGGGTACGGTGCGCATGTCGATCTCGGCCACGGCCACGGAGGGCACGACGGTACGCGCCTTGCTGCCCACCTCGGCGCTTTGCAGGCCGCGCACGTTCAGCGAGGGGTATTGCATGGACTCCTGGTAGTTGCGTCCCACGGTCTCAGCCTTCGCAATGCCCAGGCGCTTGCGCAGCGCAGCCTCGTCGTCGGGCACGGCCTGCATCACCTCGCGTGCCTGCGCATCGAACTCGATGCCGTCGTAGTAGCCCTGGATCAGCACCTTGCCGTCATCGCCCTTCATGCTGGCCAGCAGGCGCGCCAGGGTCTGGGCCGGATTGGCCGCGTAGTTGCCGTAGTGGCCGCTGTGCAGTTCCTGGCTGGCGCCATAGACAGTGAGCGTGGCCTGGGCAATGCCCCGGTTGCCGAACACCAGGGTGGGCCGGTTGCTGGCGTGCATGGGACCGTCGAGCACCACCATGGCGTCGGACTTCAGCGCAGCCAGGTTCTCGCCGATCACGCGGCCCAGCGTGGGAGAGCCCTTTTCCTCTTCGGAATCCAGCAGCACCTTGATGTCCACGCCCGGCTGCTTGCCCTGGGCCTTGAGCGCATCCAATGCCGCCAGCAGCATGACGATGGGCGCCTTGTCGTCCGAGGACGAGCGCGCAAACACGCGCCACTGCGGATCGGGCTGCTCGCCGTACAACTGCTCCAGCGGCAGCGTGGCCCAGCGGCCATCCGGCTGGCGCTGCTTGAGCGTGGCCTGCCAGGGGCTGGCCTGCTGCCACTCCTCGGGCTTGACGGCCTGACCGTCCAGGTGGGCGTAGAACAGCACGGTCTTGCGCCCGGGCCCAGCCGACGGCAGCGTGGCCATGAGCATGGGCTTGTCGCCATTGGCCAGTTGCCGTACCTCGAAGCCCCGCCGCTCGAAGGCCTTGGCAAACCAGGCCACGTTCTTCTGGATGTCGGCCGGCACATTGGCGTCGTTGGGCAGGGCCAGCACCTCGACCCATTCATGCAGGCTGGCACGGGCCGCCTGCCGGGTGGTGTCGGCCAGCGGTGCGGCGCTGGCTGCGGACAGCAGGCCGGCAGCCGCCAGGCCCAGGATCAGGGCGGGAACACGCGGTCGAAAGGACCAAGCCATGGTTTGTCTCCAAATGGAAAATCGGCATGCGGCGCCCCTCGGCGCCCGGTGCAGCCCGCCATCATGTCACCGCCCAGGCCGTACCATTGCGGGATGAGCGAATTTCAGGTGTACATGGTGGGCGGCGCAGTGCGCGACCGCCTTCTGGGGCGGGCCGTGCATGACCGCGACTGGGTCGTGGTCGGCGCCACGCCCGAGCAGATGGCCGAGCGCGGCTTCATGCCCGTGGGACGGGACTTCCCCGTCTTCCTGCATCCCGAAACCCACGAGGAGTACGCCCTGGCGCGCACCGAGCGCAAGAGCGGGCCGGGCTACCGCGGCTTCGTCGTCCAGGCGGCGCCCGACGTCACGCTGGAGCAGGACCTGGCCCGGCGCGACCTGACCATCAACGCCATGGCCGCCCGCCCGGACTGGGATGGCAAAGGCGCCATCGACGATCCCTACGGCGGCCAGGCCGACCTGCAGGCCCGGGTGCTGCGCCATGTGACCGATGCCTTTCGCGAAGACCCGGTGCGCATCCTGCGCGTGGCGCGCTTTGCGGCACGGTTCCACGAATTCACGGTGGCACCGGAAACCATGGCCCTGATGCAAGAGATGGTGGCCGCCGGCGAGGTGGATGCCCTGGTGCCCGAACGCGTCTGGCAGGAGATCAGCCGGGGCCTGATGGAGCGCCAGCCCTCGCGCATGTTCGAGCTGCTGCGCGAATGCGGCGCGCTGGCCGTGCTGCTGCCCGAGCTGGAGCGCCTGTGGGGCGTGCCCCAGCGTGCCGAATACCACCCCGAGGTCGATACCGGCGTGCACGCCATGATGGTGCTGGACATGGCCGCGCAGCTGGACACCCCGCTGCCCGTGCGCTATGCCTGCCTGGTGCACGACCTGGGCAAGGGCACGACACCGGCCGATGTGCTGCCGCGCCACATAGGACACGAGCACCGCAGCGCCCGCCTGGCCGAAAAGGTGGGCGAGCGGCTGCGCGTGCCCACCGACTGCCGCGAACTGGGCGACGTGGTGGCGCGCGAGCACGGCAACATCCACCGCAGCGGCGAGCTCAACGGCGCCGCCATCGTGCGCCTGCTGGAGCGCTGCGACGCCATCCGCAAGCCCGCGCGCTTCGAGCAGGCCCTTGCGGCCTGTGAATGCGATGCGCGGGGGCGCCTGGGTTTCGAGGACCGGCCCTACCCCCAGCGCGCCCGCCTGCGCGATGCGCTGGCTGCCGCGCTGTCCATCTCCACCTCGGACATCGCGGCCCAGGCCGCCGCGCGCGGCAAGCAGGGCAAGGCCATAGGCGAAGCCGTGCAGGCAGCCCGCGCCCAGGCCGTGGCCGATTGGCTGGCGCAGGCGGCCTGAGCGCAAAGGCCGCCACACACGGGAATCAGGCTCGCGCCACGGGCAGGACCAGTCGCAGGCACACGGGCTGCTCGCCTCCTGCCGTCAACAAGGCCACGTTGCCACCCAGTCGCTCGGCGATGCGCCGCACCAGGTACAGCCCCAGCCCGGCGCCGGGCCGGTGCTGGGCGTTGCGGCCACGGTAATACCTTTCGAACAACTGGTCCTGGTCCGCCTGGGCAATGGGCTCGGAGGGGTTCGAGACCTGGATCTCCAGACCCTCGCCCTGCCTGGTCACGTCCAGGCGGACCGATTCGCCCTCGGGCGTGTGGCGGTCTGCATTGGCCAGCAGATTGCGCAGCGCGATGCGCAGCAGGCCGGCATCGGTGATCAGTTGCTGCGTGCCACCGCCCAGGTGGCAGACGATGCGGCCGGGCGCAAAGTCCAGGCACAAGCCATCCACCAGCGCATGCAGGTCGCAGGGCTGCAGGCGTGGCTCGGCATGGGGCTGGGGGTCGGCCATGCGGTCGTCGGCCAGGCAGTCGTCCACCAGGGCCAGCAGGCGCTGTGCGGCTTCGCGGATGTTGCGGCTGCGTGCCAGCGTCTTGTCGGGCGGTGCCGCCAGATTGCGCGCCAGTTGCTGCGCACTGGTCAGGATGATGGCCAGCGGTGTGCGCAGTTCGTGCGAGACCATGGCGACAAAGTCGCGCTGCTCCTGGCGGACCCTGCGCTCCAGCACCAGCGCCTCGCTGAGTTCACTCTCGCGCAACTGGCGCTGTACAAGCTCGGCCTCCAGCAGCACCTGCTCCCGCTCTCGAACGCGGCGCCTGTGCTCGTATCCGCCGATGATCCAGCCGCTGAGCAGCAGCATGTGCGCCATGGTGCCCAGCGCGGACGCATGCGTGGACACCAGCGCGGTCAGCGCGTTCATGGGCAGCCAGCCCAGGTTGCGCAGGAAAGAGATCAGCACGCCGGCATAGAAGATGCCGAACGCTAGCATGAAGAACCGCGCCGGGGCATGGTCGCGCCGCCACAGCCAAAGGGCGAACGCGAGAAAGCCCAGGGTCAGCGGCAGGGTCATGGCCTGCACCGGGACCATGCCCGCCGAGTAGTGCCCCGACACCACCAGCAGCATGCAGCACAGGCTGAACAGCCACAGCAGCGGCACGATCTGGCGCACCAGCCGCGGATACAGCGACGCCAGGTCCAGCTGCCTGCAGGCCAGTTGTATGGAGATCGCCAGGGCGGCGGCAATGCCGCATCCCAGCAGGCGGTCGCTCCAGAACCCGGGCAGGCCCGTCAGCTGCTGCACCAGCCCCAGCGATACCACCTCATTGAGCACGCAGACGCTGAGATAGGCCAGGAACAGGCCGCTCAAGGGGGCCCGCGTGCCCAGCCAGAACACCAGCTGCACGCCGATCAACAGCAGGTACAGCCCGAAATACAGGCCGAACGACAGGGCCTCGCGCCGCGTGTGGTTGTCGAACGCCAGTCGCTGCCACAGATCGATGCGGGTGACGAGCGCGTTGCGCGCGCGCAGGCGCACCAGCAACTCGTAAGACCCGGCGGCAGGGGGCTCGAACTGGAATGCCGGACTGCGGTAGTCCACCGGCCAGGCGTGGCGCGGCACTTCTTCGCCGCTGCGCCCCAGCAACTTCCAGGGGCCACCGGATCTGCGCACGTGGACCTCCACCTCGTCCAGCAGGGCATTGCCCAGCAGCAGCATCCAGCTGCCGGGCTGCTCCACCTGCAGCGGCATGCGCAGCCAGACCGCCGCCTGCGTGAAACTGGCGTTCAGGTGACCGGGCAGCGGCTGCCATCCAGGGGCGGCGTCGGCCTGCCCGGCGTCGAGCAGGCCAGCGGCGTCATCGAGCCGCTGCCACTGACCGGCGGTCTCCAGCATGGGCACATCGGGGTTCAGCAGGAGCGCCTGGGCCTGGGTCAGCAGCGGACACAGCAGCCAGGCCAGCAGCAGGAGGGTTGCACGGTAATATCGCATCGGAGGTCCACCACAGGGCCGCCAGCGTACACCAGCCTCCCGGCCTCGCCGCTCAGCCCCCTTCCCCCATGCTTGATGTGATCCTGCTCGAAGACGAGCCCGTGCTGCGCCATGAACTGGGTGAATTCCTGGAGGGCCTGGGCTACGCGCCGCAATGCGTTGCCAGCCTGCAGGAGTTCGACCGCCACTTCGACGCCCGGCGCCACCGCCTGGCCATCATCGACATCGGCCTGCCCGATGGCAGCGGCCTGTCCCTGATCCAGCGCCTGCGCCAGCAGGGCCAGCAACTGGGCATCATCGTGTTCAGCGCGCACAACACCAGCGCCAACCGCATCGACGGCCTGGAAAACGGAGCCGACCACTACCTGGGCAAAGGCTGTGATCTGGACGAGCTGGAGGCCACGCTGGCCGCGCTGGTGCGCCGCCTGGGCCTGCAGCAGCGCCAGGCACGCTGGCTGTTGCAGCTGGGCCCGAGCCGCCTGCTGCCCCCATCGGCCCCGCCGGTCGCGCTCTCCCAGCAGGACCTGCTGGTGCTGCAGTGCCTCATGGGCCAGGCAGGCACCGAGGTGAGCCGCCGAAAGATCGTGCAGGCCCTGGGCGGCGACTACCTGGTCTACGACCAGCGCCGCCTGGACACCCAGATGCGCCGGCTGCGCCGCAAGGTGGAGGAGGCCAGCGGCCAGCAACTACCCGTCAAGACGCTGCGCAACAGCGGCTATTGCTTCTACCAGCCGGGCGAAGTGCAGGCCTGAGGGCGGGCCTGAAGGCGCCCGGCCTTGGGGACCCGCAGAGAAATCAGACGACCGAACGCACCCAGCGCACGATCTCGCCGGCCGGCAAAGCGCCGGAGACACGGGCGATCTCGCGCCCTTCCTTGAACACCACCATGGTCGGGATGCTGCGGATGTTGTAGGGCGCAGCGGCCTGGGGATGGGCTTCGGTATCGAGCTTGGCCAGTTGCACGCCGGGCGCCAGCGCCTGCGCCGCCTGCTCGAAGGCCGGCGCCATCATGCGGCAGGGGCCGCACCAGGGCGCCCAGAAATCGACCACCACCGGCGCCTGGCTGCGCCCCACATGCCTGGCAAAGCTTTGCGCATCCAGCGCCACGGGCTGGCCGGTGACCAGCGGCTGGTGGCAGCTGCCGCAGTCAGGCGCGCTGCCGAGCTGGTCGGCCGCAATGCGGTTGGTGGTGTGGCAATGGGGGCAGACGAAATGCAGCTTGTCGGACATGGGCGGCCTCTTGTTCGGAAGTCATGGGGCAATGCCTGCATATACGGGCGGCGCGCCCGTGCTTCAAGCCATGCTCAGACCAGCTTGGCGATCAGGGCGGCAATCACGCTGAGCAACACGGTGCTGGCAATGGGCAGAAAAATCACGCGGCCGAACAGGCGAAAGCGGAAGTCGCCCGGCAGGCGGCCCAGGCCTATGCGCTCCAGCCAGGCGTGCAGGCCATTGAACAGCAGCAGGGCCAGGAAGATGACGAGGAGCCAGCGGATCATGGCGCCGAGTGTACGGCGGCGGCGCGTCATGGGCAGGACACATGGGCGTCCTACATTGGGAAAGTCCCGTGGCGGGAGGCTTCGGGACCATTCGCGACAAGCCCCCTTCTTCCATGGCTCCATGCCGCAACAAGACAACCCCACCATGCACCACACATCCAGGCGCCTTCTTCTCGCCATCCTGCCTGCCGCCCTGCTGGCGGCCTGCGCCAGCGCTCCGGCCCCCACCACGGCAGCCGCAGCGTCGGGCGCCATCGACAACAGCGCCCTGCAGCGCAGCGATTTCCGCGCCCACCAGGCCACCTATGGCCTGGTATATCGCCTGCCGGCCGATGCCACGGCCATCATGGACAGCCAGGTCACGCCCGTGGTGCACGAGCAGTTGCTGCGCCTGAAGCTGGTGGCCGAGGCCAACACCTTCAACCTGCCCCATGTCACCGTGGTGCATATCCACAGCGCCGACCCGTCCACGCCGCGCAAGATGCTGGCCGCCCTGCCGGCATTGCCGCCCGTGCTGCAGGACGTGCACCTGAAGAATTTCTACACCACCGAGGCCGCCAAAGGCGCCGGCAAGCCGTGGTGGCTGGACCTGGGCATCGTCAAGTCCGGCCCGGCCTACGAGGCCATGATGGACTTCAACACCCGCGCCACCGCCGCCATGGCACCGCTGCGCGACGGCCCGCTACCACGCGTGACGGGGCCCGTCTATGCCCGCATGAACGATTCGGCCAAGGCCATGGTGCAAAGCGTGGGCGTCAGCGGCATCAACCAGGTGCAGGCAGGCAAGGAGGTGCGCAGCCACAACCCGCACAACACCCTGGTCTACAGCGAAGCCACCTTCACGCCCGAGATCGAGCGCGCCATGGGCGAGACGGCCGCGCGCCTGAACCGCATCCTGCCCGGCGGCTTCACGACCACGTTCGAGAACCTGTCCATCGTGGAGCTGGGTTTCTCGGGCAACGTCACGCGCGAGATCTACCGCATCAACCTCAAGGACCAGACGGCCTACGAGGTGAGCAACGGCCGCAGCGTCCAGCGCTGAGGCCGGGGCAGAGCTCTGGCCGGCGGCTACAGGCGGTGCGTGCGGTCGCCGCGCACAAAGCCCATGGCGTCCCAGGGCTCCACGCCCTTGGCCAGGCCGATGACCTTGAACAGCTCGCCCATCTCGTGCTCCATCATCAGCTTGGTGGCCATGGCGCGCGGCCCCTGGGCCAGGGCGTCGAGCTTGGGCCCCAGGCCGCAGTTGATGAGGAAGTGGGCCTGCGAGGTATAGCCCAGCACCTCGAAGCCGGCCTCCTGCGCGGCCACGGCCGTGCCCGTGAAGTTCACGTGGGCCGTGATGTCCTTGAGGCCGACCTCGGCCAGCGGGTCGTCGTCCACCTTGTGCAGGCGGTGGCAGACCAGGGTGCCCATGTGGCGCTGCGGATGGAAGTACTCGGACTCGCCGAAGCCGTAGTCGATGAAGAATGCAGCGCCCCGCGCCATGCGCTCGCCCAGCGTGCGGATGAAGGCCTCGCCCTGCAGATGGATCTCGGTCAGGTAGTCGTGCTCGCCCTCGATCTCCATGGGCGGGCGCAGCTGCGTGGGCCGGTCTTCCCAGCCCAGGCTGCCGTCCGGCTGCAGCACCACGCCGCGCTCGTTCCAGACACCTGCCTTGCGCACCAGCAACTGCACGGGCATGGCATCCAGCACCTCGTTGCCGATGACCACGCCTTCGAGCCGCTCGGGCAGGGCATCGGCCCAGTGCACCAGTCCTTCGTACTTCACCAGCCTGAGCTGCTGGCGCGCACGCAGCGTGCCCGACAGATCGACGATGGTGTAGCGGTCCGGCCGCACGCCCAGGGCGGCCAGCTCGTCCAGCACCTGCAGCGCCAGCGCGCCCGTGCCGGCACCAAACTCCCAGACTTCGCGGGTGTGCGTGCGCTGCAGCGCCTCGGCCACCTGGGCGGCCAGCAGCTGGCCGAAGACCGGGGACATCTCGGGCGCGGTCACGAAATCGCTGCCCGACGATGGCATCAGCCCGAACTTGGCGGTGTCATTGGCGTAGTAGCCCAGGCCCGGCTCGTACAGTGCCAGGGCCATGAAACGGTCGAAAGCCAGCCAGCCTCCAGAGGACGCAATCTCTTGCGCAACACGGGATTGCAGGGCGGCCGTTAAAATTGAGGGTTCTGTCGTCACGATCCGTACATTGTCCTCGAATGTCCACACCTGCCCGAACACGCACCGTTTTGGTGACCGGCGCGGCCCGCCGCCTGGGGCGCGACATCGCGCTCGCGCTTGCCAGCGCCGGCTGGCAAGTGGCCGTGCACTACCGCGACTCGCACGACGAGGCGCTGGAGACGGCCGCCGCCTGCGCTGAACTGGCCGGCGACAGCGCCGCCCTGGATGCCGATTTCTTCAACGAGGATTCGGTGCGCTCGCTGGTGCCGCGCGCCGTGGCGCACTTCGGCCACCTGGATGCCGTGGTCAACAACGCCTCGCTGTTCGAGCACGACGATGCAGGCAGCTTCAGCTACGTGGCCCTGGAAGCCCACCTGCGCAGCAACACCGGCGCGCCCATCCTGCTGGCCCAGGCGCTGCATGCCCATATCGAGGACCGCGTGGCGGCCGGCGAGGAGCATGCCAGCGGCGCCGTGATCAACATGCTGGACCAGAAGCTCTGGAACCAGAACCCCGATTTCCTCAGCTACACGCTGTCCAAGGCGGCTCTCGAGGCCGCCGGCACCATGCTGGCGCTGGCGCTGGCACCGCGCGTGCGCGTCGTCGGCGTGGCCCCGGGCCTGACGCTGACCAGCCACATGCTGAGCCAGGAGCGCTTCGAGTCGCTGCACCGCCTCAGCCCGCTGGGCCGCTCGTCCAGCGCGGCCGACGTGGCCGCCACCGTGTGCTTTGCGCTGGACAACCAGTCCATCACCGGCACCACCTTGCTGGTCGATGGCGGCCAGCACCTGCAGCGCTTCGAGCGCGACTTTTCCATGATGTAGGCGCCTGCGCGCGCCACCCCAAACACTCCACGGCTTTTCCCCATGCACTCCGCCACCGGACAACAGATCCTGACGCTCACGGGTTTGCGCTTCGACGCCAACCTGGGCATCCTCGCCCACGAAAAACAGATGCCCCAGCCCATCCAGGTCGATGCCGAGCTGAGCCTGGGCACCCAACCGCTGGCGCCGCGCGACGACGACATCCTGCATGTGCTGGACTACCGCAAGGTGCGCCAGATCATCATCGATGAATGCACGGCCGAGCACGTCAACCTGCTGGAGAGCCTGATCGGCAAGCTGGCCCAGCGCCTGATGCAGCTGCCCGGCGTGCTGGGCGTGCGCGTGAAAATCGCCAAGCTGGAAATCTTTGAAGACTGCGAAGTGGCCATTCGCATAGAAACCGGACAATGGTGAACCCCATGAATGCAGTGACCGACAACCCCTGGCTGGCCGAAGAAGCCGCCCCCGAAACCGCCGCCGCCGATGCGGATGCCCAAGCCAATACCGCGAACGGCAACCGCATCAAGATCGAGCGCGAACAGGTCAAGCTGGAAAAGCGCCTGTGCCGCGAGGTGGGCCGCGCCATCACCGACTTCAACATGATCGAGGAAGGCGACAAGATCATGGTCTGCATGTCGGGCGGCAAGGACAGCTACACGATGCTGGACGTGCTGCGCAAGCTGCAAAAGCGCGCGCCCGTCAAATTCGAGCTGGTGGCTGTGAACCTCGACCAGAAGCAGCCCGGTTTTCCCGACCATGTGCTGCCCGAGTACTTCAAGAGCATCGGCGTGGACTACCACATCGAAACGCAGGACACCTACAGCGTGGTCAAGCGCGTGGTGCCCGAGGGCAAGACCACCTGCGGCCTGTGCTCGCGCCTGCGCCGCGCCATCCTTTACAAGGTGGCCGACGAGCTGGGCTGCACCAAGGTGGCCCTGGGCCACCACCGCGACGACATCGTGCAGACGCTGATGCTCAACATGTTCTACGGCGGCCGCATGAAGGGCATGCCCCCGAAGCTGGTCTCGGACGACGGCAAGCATGTGGTGATCCGCCCGCTGTGCTACGTGCCCGAGAAGGACACCGTCCGCTGGGCCCAGTACCAGAACTTCCCCATCATCCCCTGCAACCTCTGCGGCAGCCAGGACGGCCTGCAGCGCGTGGCCGTGGGCGAGCTGCTGCGCGAGTGGGACAAGAAATTCCCGGGCCGCGTGGAAAGCATGTTCCGCGCCATGGGCCACATCGTGACCACGCACATGATGGACCCCGAGCTGCACGACTTCAAGAACGCCAAGGCCACCGGAATTGCCGACCCCAACGGCGACATGGCCTTCGACCATGAAGAGATGCCCGTCTCCGCATCACTGCCCGGCCTGCAGGTGGTACAACTGTCGTCCTGACGGCTGAACCTATAACAATCGCCCCACTCCAACCAAGGCCCGTGCAAACGGGCCTTTTTTCGACCAAGGAGTACACCATGAAGCTGCGCTGCATCCATGTCCTGGCCATCGTGGCCACGGCCTTGCTTACGGGCTGCGCCAGCGTGCGCGAAGTCCAGAGCACCGTCCAGAGCTATTCCACGCTGGGCGCCCTGCCCGCGCCGCCCACCTACCGCCTGGAAGTGCTGCCCTCGCAACGCGAGGCGCAGACGCACTTCGCGGCCATCGAGTCCCAGGCCCAGCAGGCCCTGGGCCGCGTGGGCCTGCAGCGCGACGACTCCCGGGCCAGCCTGATCGTGCAGATAGGTGCCGACGCACGCTATGCGCGCGACTACGCCGCCTGGCCCTACTACGACCGCTGGGGCGGCCCGCGCTGGGGTTGGGGCGTGGGCTACGGGCGCGGCTGGGGCATGGGCTTTGGCGGCAGCTTCATGTTCGACGGCCCGCCGCTGGAGTACTACCGCGCCGTCAGCATCGTGATGCGCAACGCCACCACGCAGCAGATCGTCTACGAGACCTCGGCCCAGCGCCAGGATGTGTGGACCGACGACCCGGCCATCTTCGGCATCCTGTTCGACGCCGCCCTGACCGGCTTCCCCAACCCGCCAAAGGGCTCGCGCGTGGTGCGCACCACCATCGGTCCGGTGCAGCAGGGTGGCGCGCCGGCGCAGCCGCCGGCCCAGGGGGCGCCTGCAGCGCAGGCAGCACCGGCCACGCCAGCACCCGCTCGGTAAGCCATCGTGTCTCAGAAGCAAAGGCCTGCATCCGCAGGCCTTTTTTGGGTCCATCGCTGTCATTCGTTCCTGGGAACATGAGAACGCTGTAAGTCATGTGGACAGCGCCTTGCAGCGTTGGTAACTCATAAGTTACCATCCAGTCCATGCGAATCCAGCACCAGGAGTACATCCGCGAAGACGGCAGCAGCGCGTACCAGACATGGTTCAACGGGCTGGATGGCCAGGCGGCTGCCAAGGTGGCCGTCGCCATGGCCCGCATGGAGTTGGGCAACACCTCCAATATCGAATGGTTCCGGGGTATTGGCGAATACAAGATCGACTGGGGCCCGGGCTACCGCATCTATCTCGCCAAGGACGGGGAAAGATTGATCATCCTGTTCGGGGGCAGCACGAAAAAGGGCCAGCAGAAGGCCATCGACGAAGCCGTGGCCCTGCACAGCGAATACAAGGCTCGCAAGAGGCAGCGCCCCCCGGACAATGCCAAAAAAGGAACGAAGGCATGACGCTCACCCGCGATTTCAAACAAACGGTCATTCAGCGCATTGAGCGCGACCCTGCTTTCGCACAGGCGCTGCTTGATGAGGCGGCCACTCTTTTTCTGAGTGGTGAGCCAGAAACGGCACGCCTCGTCCTGCGCGATCTCGTCAACGCAACGGTGGGATTCGAGACGCTGGCCGACCTCACGCACAAGCCGAGCAAGAGCCTGCACCGCATGCTCTCGCCGAAAGGCAACCCCAGCATGGACAATCTTGCCGCGATCTTTGCCGCCATCAAGAACTGGCTTCAGGTCCGGTTCGACGTGCGGGTCGTTGCCGCGACCTGAACGCCAAGCCATGGCAGTGCACCCGCCTCAGTGCACATGCTCCATATCCGGCACGGCCGCCATCAGCGCGCGCGTGTACGCATGCTGCGGCGCATCGAGCACGGCGCCGGCCTCGCCGGCCTCGACCAGGCGGCCGCGCTGCATGACGCCGATGTCGTCGCACATGTGGCGGATCACGGCCAGGTTGTGGCTGATCAGCAGATAGGTCAGGCCGAACTCCTCCTGCAGGTCGCGCATGAGGTTGAGCACCTGGGCCTGGACCGAGACGTCCAGCGCCGAGGTGGGCTCGTCGCAGATGATGAATTCTGGCCGGCTGGCCAGGGCGCGCGCGATGGCGATGCGCTGGCGCTGCCCGCCCGAGAACTGGTGCGGGTACTTGCGCGCATCGTCGGGCTTCATGCGCACGCGGCGCAGCGCCTCCTGCACGCGCTCGGCCGTCTCGTCCTTGCCGGCCGTGAGGGCCAGCACCTGCAGGGGCTCGGCAATCAGTTCCTGCACGGTCCAGCGCGGGTTCAGGCTGGCATACGGGTCCTGGAAAATCATCTGGAAGCGCCGGCGCATGGCCACGGTCTGGGCGGCCGGGCTCCACTTGTCCACGCCGTCGAACAGCACGGTGCCGCTGGTGGGCGGCGTCAGCCCGGCCACCATGCGCGCCACCGTGGATTTGCCCGAGCCGGACTCACCGACCAGGCCGAAGGTGGAGCCCCTGCGGATCGAAAAGCCGACGCCGTCCACGGCCTTGAGGATCTTTTTGTCCTCGCGCGCCAGCAGCCGGGCCAGCCAGCCGCTGGACAGGTCGAACTCCTTGCACAGATCCCTGACCTCCAGCAGGGCAGCCGCGGGCTCCTGCGCTCCGGCCCTGGGCTGCCAGGGCACGGCGGGCGCGGCCGGGCCGCCGCCCACCTCGGGCACGGGCAGGCGCTGCACGCGGTGGTGCACGCTGGGAATGGCGCCCATCAGCACCTGGGTGTAGGGCTGCTGCGGTGCGTCCAGCACCTGGCGCACGGGGCCGGTTTCCAGCACGCGGCCCTGGTACATGACCATGACGCGGTCGGCCGTCTCGGCGATGACGCCCATGTCGTGCGTGATCAGCATGGCGGCCGCGCCGCGCTCCTTGCACACGCGGCGCAGCAGGGCAATGATCTGCGCCTGCACGGATACGTCCAGCGCCGTGGTGGGCTCGTCGGCAATGATGAGTTCGGGCTCGGCGCACAGCGCCAGGGCGATGGCCACGCGCTGGCGCATGCCGCCCGAGAACTGGTGCGGATACTGGGCCATGCGCTCGCGCGCCTGCGGGATCTCCACCTCTTCGAGCAGGGCCAGCGCGCGCGCCTCGGCCTTCTTCTCGGAGACGGGCAGGTGCGTGCGGATGGTCTCCACCAGGTGCCGGCCCACGGTATAGACCGGGTTCAGGCTGGTCAGCGGGTCCTGGAAGATGGAGCCTATGCGCCGGCCGCGTATGCGCCGCAGGTCCTCGCCGCGCAGCGTGTCGATGCGCTCGCCGCGCAGCTGCACCGTGCCGGCCGAGATGCGGCCCGGCGGCTCGATCAGGCCGATCACGGCGGCGCCCGTCATGGACTTGCCCGCGCCCGACTCGCCCACCACGCCCAGGATCTCGCCGGGCGCGATGTCGAAGGACACATCGTCCAGCACCTGCACGGGGCCCTTGTAGGTGTCGAAGGTGACGGACAGGCCGCGAACGCTCAGCACCGGAGGCTGTGCAGGGGGCTGCCCGGATTCTTGTGTCGTGCTCATTGCAGCTTGGGGTTCAGTGCGTCGCGCAGCCAGTCGCCGACGAGGTTGACGGACAGCGCCAGCGCCAGCAGCACCAGCGAGGGGAACAGCAATATCCACCACTCGCCCGAGAACAGGAAGCCCTGGCCGATGCGGATCAGCGTGCCCAGCGAAGGCTGGGTGGGCGGCAGGCCCACGCCCAGGTAGGACAGCGTGGACTCGGCCACGATGGCATGCGCGAAGCTGATGGTGGCGATCACCAGGATGGGCGCCAGCAGGTTGGGCAGGATGTGGCGCACCAGAATGGCCACGCGGCTGCGGCCAATGAGCTGGGCCGCCAGCACGTAGTCCTTGTGCTTTTCCACCATCACCGCGCCGCGCACGGTGCGTGCGTACTGCACCCAGTCGGACAGGCCGATGGCCACGATGATCACGAAGACCGCCATGTCGTCGCGGTAGCCCTCGGGCAGCAGGCCGCGTGCGATGCCGAAGACCAGCAGCGCCACCAGGATCACGGGAAAGGTCAGTTGCACATCGGCGATGCGCATCATCAGCGTGTCGAACCAGCCGCCCGCATAGCCGCAGACCAGGCCCAGCGGCACACCGATCAGCAGGGACAGCCCCACGGCCGACACGCCCACCAGCACCGACATGCGCAGCCCGTAGAGGATGGCGCTCCAGACATCGCGGCCCTGGTCGTCCGAGCCCAGCGCGTACAGCGTGCCGCTGGTACCCGCCTGGCCCGGCGGCGTGAAGGCATCCATCAGGTCCAGATTGGCCGGATCGAAGGGGTTCTGCCAGGCCAGCCAGGGCGACAGCAGCGTGGCCGCCACGATCAGCGCCAGCACCAGCGCCGCCGCCTGCACCAGGCGCGAGCGTGCAAAGGCGCGCTTGACCGGCGAGTCGCTGGCGCGCCAGCCCGTGGGAGGGATTGCTTGTTTGGCGGAATCGGTCATCGGTTTCTCAAGCGGGGGTCCACGATCACGTACAGGAAATCGACGAGCAGGTTGATGCCCACGTACAGCAGCGCGATGAACATCAGGTAGGCGGCGATCAGCGGCACGTCCACGCCCTGGATGGAGGAGATGAACAGCAGGCCCACGCCGGGCCACTGGAACACGGTCTCGGTGACGATGGCAAAGGCGATCAGCGAGCCGATCTGCAGGCCCGCGATGGTGATTACGGGAATCAGGGTATTGCGCAGCGCATGGCCGAAGTACAGGTCGCGCTCGCGCAGCCCGCGCGCACGGCCGAAACGCATGTAGTCGGCGCGCAGCACCTCCAGCATCTCGGCGCGCACCAGGCGCATGATCAGCGTCATGTTGTAGAAGCCCAGCGTGATGGCCGGCAGGATCAGCGCCGACCAGCCCGAAGCCGTCAGCAGCCCGGTCTCCCAGCCGCCCAGCTTCACCGTCTCGCCGCGCCCGAAGGACGGCAGCCAGCGCAGCTCCACGGCAAACAGGTAGATCAGGGCGATGCCGATCAGGAAGGTGGGCAGGGACACGCCCACCAGCGACACCGTCATGATCGAGCGGCTCAGCCAGCCCTCGCGCCGTATGGCCGTGTACACGCCCAGCGCCACGCCGATGACCAGGGCGAACAGCGCCGCCGTCATCGCCAGCTCCAGCGTGGCGGGCAGGCGCTCGGCAATGATCTCGGTCACGGGGCGCTTGAGCCGGTAGGAGATGCCCAGGTCGCCCTGCAGCACCTTGCCCACGTAGCCCAGGTACTGCAGGGGCACGGGCTTGTTGAAGCCCAGGCTTTCCGTCAGCGCCTCGCGCTCGGCAACCGTCGCGTCCTCGCCCAGCAGGCTGATCGTGGGATCGCCGATATGGCGGAACACCATGAACGAGACAAAGGAAACGGCCAGCAGGACCAGGGCGGACTGGCCCAGCCGGCGCAGCAGATGGACCAGCATCGGCGCTTACTTCTTCTCGAACTTGACGAACTTAAAGTGCAGCGCGTTGTCCGGGTGCACGGGCACATTGATCCGGGGCACGGACGCAAAGTGGATCACCTGGTCATGCAGCGCAATGTAGAAGCGCTCCTTTTGCACGGTCTCCCAGATGCTCTTGATGGTTGCATCGCGCTTTGCCTTGTCGCTCTCCGAGGACAGGGACAGGATCTTGGCATCCACATCGGCATTGCTGTAGTGCGTCGCGTTCTGCGCGCCACGGCTGTCCTTGCCGCGCGTGTGCACCAGGAAGTCGAAGATGTAGGCCGAGTCATAGGTGGGCACGCCCCAGCCGTACAGGTAGAAGTCGCTGTCCGCCTTGGTCAGCGACACGCTGTGCATGGCGATCGGCCGGGCCGAGACTTCGGTCTTGATGCCGATGCGGCCCAGGAAGCCTGCCACCGCCGTGGCGATGGCCTCGTCGTTCACATAGCGGTCATTGGGCGTGTTCAGCGTGATGGTGAAGCCGTTGGGGTAGCCCGCCTCGGCCAGCAGCTGCTTGGCCTTGGCGGCATCCGCCTTGGGATAGGCCGCAAAGGCCTTGTCGTAGCCATTGACGAACGACGGCGCGATCACGCCCGTGGGAATCGACAGGCCGCGCATCACCGAGCGCTTGATCGCATCGCGGTCGATGGCCAGCTCAATGGCCTGGCGCACCTTGGGATCGGCCAGCGGATTCTTGCCCTTGACGTTGCTGCTCTTGAGCTCGGCCGCACCCACGTTCAGGCCCAGGAAGATGGAACGGTTCTCGGGGCCTTCATTGATGCGCAGGCGCTTGTCCTGCTTCAGGCGCGCCACGTCCTGTGCGGGAATGTCCTGTGCGAAGTCCACCTCGCCCGACAGCAGGGCCGCCACGCGCGTGGCCGGGGACTTGATGGGCAGGTAGATCAGCTCGGTCACCTGCAGCGGGAACTGGCCCTTGCCCCAGTAATCGGGGTTGAGCTTCATCACCGTCTTCGAATCGACCTCGCGGCTGGCCAGCACATAGGCGCCCGTGCCGTTGGCCGCGCGCGTGGCGCCGTTCTCGGTCTTGCTGGCCGTGTCCTGCGTGGTCTCGGCGCCGTTGGCCTTGGACCACTTCTCGCTCATGATGAAGAGGTTGGTCAGGTTGTCGGGGAAGATCAGGTTCGGGCCCTTGGTCTTCACCTGCACCGTGAGATCGTCCACGGCCTTGGCCTCCTCCATCGAGGACAGCAGGGACTTGACCTGGGCGTTCTCGCCCTTGGCGCGGTTCAGCGAGAAGACCACGTCGCGCGCCGTGAACGGCGTGCCGTCATGGAACTTGACGTTGGGACGCAGCTTGAACTCCCAGACCGACGGGTCGGAGGTCATCTTCCACGAGGTGGCCAGCGTGGGCACCAGCTTGCCGTCGGCCGAGCGGATGACCAGGGTTTCATAGATCTGGTGCAGCAGCACGAAATTGGTGCCCACGTTGAAGGCATGCGGGTCCAGCGAAGTCGGATCGGAGCCCCGCGCCCAGCGCACGGTCTCGGCCAGCGCGGCCGAGGTCAACAGGCCTGCGGCCAGCAAAGAACTGCCCAGAATCTTCATGATCATTTGTCTGCTCCCCTGTGGATTGATTGGAAGGGCGGCGGTCATGCGACGCAGCAGCCCGGGCGCCGCAAGAAGCGGGCCATATAGGTGCGCCCCACTGTAAATAACTTTTACAGCTTGTTGAATTGATTTTTATACTTAAAAGCCATTTCCAAATAACAAGACCGCCGCCTGCGGCCCGCCATTGGCGTGCGGCCATCATGGACAGGCCAACGGCTTTGACAGCTAGTGAAAACGCGAAAGACCGCCACGGCCCGCTCTGGCAAAGGTTTGCAATCGGGCACAGGTCTGCGCCGCACGGCGTGCTAATTTCAGGCCCTGTATCGAGCCTGCGGGTTGCCGCGGAAAGGAAGCATCCATGAAGACATCCATTGCCAGCGCACTGCTGTGCGCCATGCTGGGCCTGGGCGCCCTGCCTGCCCAGGCGTCGGGCCTGGGCGACTCGCTGCGCCAGGCCTCGGGCCTTGGCGGTGACAAGGCCGCCGCCAGCAGCGAAGGCGCCGGCTCCGGCCTCGGCGGCATGCTGGGTGCGGGGGCAGGCGGTGCGGGTGCGCTGTCCGCCCTGGGCCTGAGCCCCTCGGCCACGGCCGGCAATGCGGCAGGCGTCATCTCCTACTGCATGAAGAACAACTACCTCAATGCCGACAAGGCGACCCAGGTCAAGGACCAGTTGCTGGGCAAGCTGGGCATGCAAAAGCAGGAAGAGCCCAAGGACACGGGATTCCAGAACGGCCTGGGCGGCCTGGTCACCGGCTCCAACGGCAAGAGCTTCAGCATCGACAAGCTCAAGGGCGACCTCAAGGAAAAGGCCTGCGACTTCGTGCTGAACAACGCAAAATCGCTGATCTGACCCCCTGAGCGGCTGCACCGCTTCCCCCTTCTCGCTTCGCGGAGGGGGACGACGCCTTCGGCTGGTCGCCCCCGCCGCGAGGCGGCTCTTGCTCGGCGTCCCTGAGTTGGGCCGCGCCAGTTTCAACGGTGGCGCGCGATGCAGGCTTGCCTGGCTTGCGGGACAATGCCTGCTCTTTTTGCAGCACCCCACGCCAGCCCCTCATGCAAGCCACGCGCATCATTGCCATCCGCCACGGAGAAACCGCCTGGAATGTGGACGCCCGCATCCAGGGCCATCTGGACATTCCTCTGAACGACATGGGACTTTGGCAGGCCGCCCAGGCCGGCAAGGCCCTGGCGGGCGAGCCGGTGGCCGCCATCTACAGCAGCGATCTGCTGCGTGCCTATGTCACGGCCGAGGCCGTGGCCGCAAGCACGGGGGCGACGCTGACGGCCGACAAGGGCCTGCGCGAGCGCTGCTTCGGCAGCTTCGAGGGCCAGACCTTCAACGATATCGAGGCGTCCCACCCGGAGGATGCGCTGCGCTGGCGCAAGCGCGATCCCGAGTTCGTGCCCGCTGGCGGCGGCGAGTCGCTGCTGATGCTTCGCGACCGCATCTCGGCCACGGTGAACCGGCTGGCCAGTGGCCATCCCGGCGAGCAGATCGTGATCGTGGCGCATGGCGGCGTGATGGATGTGCTCTACCGCCTGGCCACGCACCAGGAAGTGCAGGCGCCCCGCACCTGGGCGCTGGGCAACGCGGCCATCAACCGCCTGCTGTGGACGCCCCAGGGCCTGGGCCTGGTCGGCTGGGGCGATGTGCAGCACCTGGAAGGCGGTGCGCGCGACGAGGTTTTCAGCTAAGCACCCGCACGGGGAAAGGCGCCGCAGCGCACCTCCCCGCCGCTTGTCGCTTACCAGTTGTCGTCGTCCTTCTTGCCGACCGGGGCATCGGCCTCCTTGGCGGGCGATGCCGCGCGGCGTGCTGCGGGCGGTTGTGCGGCACGGGCCGGTGCGGCCTGGGGCTCACCGGCCGCGGCCGTATCGCCTGATGCAGCCTGTGCGGCCAGCACGGGCGCGGCGGATGCCTTCAGCACTTCACGCACCTGCAGCCCGCCCGGTGGCAGGTCTTCCATGCCGCCACGCATGTTCTCCAGGTGGCCATAGGAGAGGTTGGGGGTCACGCGATCGACCACCAGTTCGCAGCACGGTGACTCCAGGCGCCCCAGGCTTTGCCCGGTCTGCGGGTCCTTCATCTCCTTGCCCATGGCCACCACCTGGTAGCGCGCGCCCTCCTTCACGGCCTGGCCGCCCTGGCTCAGCACCACGCTTTCGCCATCGCGGGCGACCACGGTCAGCGGAAAGGTGCGCTGCAGGATGGAGCTGACCACGCCGGCGACCAGCGCATCGCTCATGTCGGTCATGACCTTGTTGCCATCCACGCCCGCGCCCAGCGTGGTCGGTGCCGTGGAAGGGACGGAGCCGCGCAGCGAATCCGAGGCCGTGACCTGGCGCGTGGCCACGTTCACCAGCTTCTGCGACAGGGCCCAGCCGCCCGAGTAGTTCACCAGTTGGCGGTCGCTGGTCTTGAGCTGGCGGGCATGGCGGTTGTAGGCAAAGCTGCTGACGCGGGCGCTCCACACCAGATCGGCGCTGGCGGCCTGGGACAGCTTGGCCAGCTCGGCGCTGGGCGCCTGGCCCGTGGCGATCATGGCCAGCTCCTGCTCGATCTCGGGGCTGAATTCGCGGTCCAGCACGGCAAAGCGGCCCGTCTGCACCAGGGCGTCGCTGATGCGCTGGCGCAAGGTGGCGGACAACTCGGCGGCCGCAACGCTGCGGTCGCCCATGGGCAGCGAGGCCTGCTCGAAACGCACCGGCCCCACAACGACCTTGAGCTTCTGCATCTCGGCCGAAGGCTTGAACTTGGAGATGCTGGCCTTGATGGTGTACTTGTAGCGCTTGGCCCAGGGCTTGGGTTCCTCCAGATCCACCACCTGGACCGACTGGATGACGCCACCGGACTTTTGCTTGACCACTTCGGCGAAGGCGCTGGCGCGCAGCGAGGCGGCGTCCTGCCCCAGCGCCACGTCGAGGCCGTACTTGGCCGTGACCGAGGCAGACTGGATCACCGCGCCATTGACCTGCAGCAGCGCCATCTGCAGCGCCTGCGCCATGGCTTCGCCAGGGGACTGGCCCAGGCCGATGACCTGGACCTCGACGGTCTCCAGCTTGCCCACGTCGGGCACGGGCGGGGCGACGCTTTGGGGTTGTTCAGGCGCGTCGGTCCTGGGCTGCTCGGATGGCTTGTCGCCACAGCCGGACATGGCGGCGCAGGCAGCCACGACGGCCGCAATGATGCGGATACGCATAGAAAGTGCTCCTTGCCTGTACCGGATCACAGCTTGAGCGTGCCCAGCGCGGCCGTGGCGTCAGCCGCATTGGCCGGCACCTCGATGTCGTTGGCCCGCGCGAAGGCAATGGCCGTCTGCACGGTGCTGAACAGGTCGGAGGCCGAGCCGGGGAACTTGGACACCACCCAGGCCGCGGAGGTGAGCTTGGTCAGCTGCATGGGGTTAGCGCTTTGCAGGCTCTTGCCCATGACCGATACATCCTTGCCCATGCCGGCGTACTTCACGCTGCCGTTGACCAGGTGCACCAGCCCCTCGGCGAAGGTGGCCTTGGAGGCGGCATCGAGCACGGGCTTCTTCGCCATGGACTCGGCAATCGCGCCGCTGGTGTCGGAGACCACCTTGTTGCCATCGCCCAGCGCGCCGATGGTCGCGCCATCGCCCAGGCTGTCCGCCGTGCTGGCGGCGCTGGCAGCCTGCTCCTTCAGGCCCAGGGCCGTGGCCATCTTGGCATTGGCGCTGAGCACTTCCTTGCTGGCGCCCACATAGCTGCGCACCAGGGCGTCGCCCTGGCCGGCCACGTCGGCAGAGCCGCTGCCGCCCATGAGCTTGCCGACACCCGGGATGGAGGGCATGGAGAACTGTGCCTGTGTCAGGGCGGGGCTGCACATGGCGGCGGCAACGGCGACGGTGGTGAAGAGCTTTTTCATGGAGATGGACTCGGGTTGCAGCAGTCCGTGAACGCGGACGGCGAAGATAAAAACGAGGTAAGCGTGGAAAACGTGGAAAGCGAAAGAACGGAAAAAAGGTCCGGCTGCATGGCAGCCGGACCTTGGAAGCCGCAGCGCTCAGCGCAGGCCCAGATTGGTGACCTGGCTGGTGAGATCGCGGGCCGCGTTGTTGGCGGCCAGCTTCAGCGCGTTGTTGCGCGCCTCATCCTCGGACGGACCCATGCCCGCGTACAGTACGGGGCCGACGGCGGCAATCGTGTCGGGAATGGTCTGGGCGATGTCCAGGATCTTGGCGTTGACCGTCACGCTCACGCGCATCAGGCCGGTCTGGGGATCGGGCTCGCCCATGCCCACATCCAGCGTGCCCAGGGCGATGTAGGGAATCTGCGCCGTGCGCATGCCGGCCACCATGGCCGCCAGGGTCGAGGGCTGCAGGTCCATGCCGCTCTTGTAGTCGTTCTCCACGGCCGCGACCTTGAAGTGGCCGCCGGTGTAGGGCTCCACCAGGGCAGCCTCTGACACCTTGAAGCCGGCCTTGGCGAAATTGGAGGAAAAGACCTGGGACAGGTTTGCGCTGGGGATCACGCGCCAGGTGGACTCGGCCGAGCGGCGCGTCGTGCTGCCGCCGGTCTCGGAAGTGCGGCTGCTCTTGACCGAGGCGGTGCCCGAGGTCGCCGTGGAGGCATTCGTGCTGATGCGTCCGCCACGGATGGATTCACCCTCGCTGCCCTTTTCGGAAGCGCTGACCTGGGCCTTGACGTCCTCGGTCTCGTCCACGCGCTTGTAGACGCGGTCATCGAAGGACTTGGTCGTGGCCACCTGGCGCGAGACGAACATGAAGGCCAGCGGCGACCGGCCTGCGGGACCGCCCCTGGCCACGGCCGAGTTGGCCTTGACGGCATTGCGCAGATTGGCCACGTTCAGCGCCACGCGCACGGAGACCGTGTACTGCTTTCTGTCGGCGTTGTCCTCTTCGCTGAGCACGGTGTGCTCAAGGATGTAGCGATCGGGGTTGGCCAGGATCTTGTCGCGCACGGCGTCGAAATTCTCGGCCTCCGACTGGCCGGCTTCGGCGTAGTAGAACTCCACGGCCTTGAGCTGGGCCGCCATCAGCGCACGCTCCTTGTCCTGCGGGCTGACCTTTGAATCCTGGTAGCTGACCGAGGCCTTGCCGCGTGCCTGCTGCACCTGCGCGCCCGCACCGGCCGCGAACAGCGCCATGGAAAGGCACAGGAGGATTTTCTGGATTACTTGCATAGATTCATCAGGTCTTTTGTTTTGACAATTTGCGCTTCGATGTCGCTCTCCGCAGCAGCCGACTTGAGCCAGTCATTGCCCCGTCCAGCCGCCACCGTCTCGGCCAGCTTCACGAAAAGGCCGTTGAGCGAGTCATAGAACGCCGGAAAATCATCGACATGGGTTTGCGTGGAAGGCACCACCTTCACTTCCGCGTTCTTCAGCGAGGCACCGAGAAACACCGGCCCATTGGGTTCCTGGATGCGCATATCGGCAAAGGTGCCGTAGACATAGCTGGTGCCGGCGCTGGATTCCTTGAACTTGAGCTTCTTGAATCCCTTGAAATCGACGCTGATGGCGTAGTCGGCACTGGGCAGCTGCAGCGTGTAGACCTCTCCGTCAAGCACCTGCATGCGCATCACATTGCCCACGGCATAGCCCATGGCAAAAGGAATGATGGGCACACCAATGCGGCTGGAAATGGCCTCGCCCACGATATCGGCGGCCCAGGTCTTGTGCACCTGCGGGTCCTGCAGATAGCCGGGCAGCATCTCGGCCATGGCGGCGGGAATCTGGATATCGGTGACCTGCAGGAAACGCGGAGTCTGCGAGGGCACGTTGGCCGTGGCCAGCACCTGGGCAAAACGGCCGAAGATGCCGGGCTTGCCTCCCGCGCCTTCGTATACCTTGGTCACGCGCTCCATGATTTCCTCTTGCGACGGCTCGTGGCGCAGGTTGTCGATGAAGGCAAAGCTGAGCGGATACGAACGCACCGCCGTCATGGACTTGAAATCGAAAAACAGGGCCTGTCCACGAATCAGGATGAACAGCTTGCGCACGCCGCCAAAGCTTTCCACGGAGACCGTCTCGGAATTGAGCACCAGAGAAACCACCAGGGCCTGGTCGCGCCCCTTGAGCTCATCGATGGGATTGGTGGATATCTGCAGATGCTGTGCAGGCGCCTGCTGCACGAATGCCAGTGCCCGCGCATAGGCACTGTGCCCGGCGGCCTTCAGGCGGCTCTCATACTGCTTTGAATAAGGGAATCGCTGCTGCTGCGAACTGGCGTCGCCCGAATAGGCGACTCCCGCAAAAGTGACATTGGGCCGGTCCTCGGCCATTGCAGCGCCCGACGCTGCAAGCGCAAAAAGCCAGAGCCATGCCATGGCCCGGCGCATGATTTTCTCCACCCCCACACCGCCCCCTTAAAAATGTAAGCGGAGGGTAACAGATTTCACACACCAATACGTGGCACTCGGCGCACAAAGGCGACTGCAGACAATGCCGCCGATTTCACCGGCCCTGTCTTCATTCAATGGAAAAAAGCGGTCACCCGCTGACCGCCAGCGCGGCCTATTCCACCTGGATATTGGCGGACTTGACGATCTGCGTGTAGCTCGCCTTTTCCTTTTTCAGGAACTGGGCGAACGTGGCCGGCGTGCCCGAGCCGGGCGTGGCGCCACTGTCTTGCAGGCGCTTGCGGACCTCGGGCAGCTTCAGCACCTCGGCCAGTTCGGCGGCCAGGCGGCTGACCACGGGTTCGGGTGTGCGAGCGGGGGCGAACAGGCCGGTCCAGGCTTCCAGCTCGAAGCCCTTGAGATCGGGCGCCTCCGCAAAGCTCATCACCTCGGGAATCACGTCGATGCGCTGTGCCGAGGTCACGCCCACGCCTTCCAGCTTTTTCTGCTGCACCAGCGGCGTGGCGCCGGTGGTCATCAGAATGCCCAGATCGACCTGGCCGCCCATGACCTCGCTGGTCACCTGGGCCACGCCGCGATAGGGCACATGGACCAGGCGGATGCGGGCGCGCTCCTGCAATCGCTCCATGGCCAGGTGCAGCACCGTGCCCGCGCCCGGCGTGGCATAGGTCAGCGCGCCAGGCCGGGCGCGGGCCATGCTGATCAGCTCGTTGAGGTTGTGCACCGGCAGGCCAGGGCGGGCAACGATCACCATGGGCGCCACCGTAATCAGGCCCACGGGCGCCAGATCACGCTCGGCGTCATAGCGCACGGAGGAGTTCACCAGTTGCGCAATGCTCACCGGCCCGTCAAAGCCCAGCAGCAGCGTATAGCCATCGGCGTGCGAGCGCGCCACCTTGCTCACGCCCAGCACGCCGCCCGAGGCCGGCACGTTGTCCACCACCACCGACTGGTGCAGCCGCGCACCCAGCTTTTCGGCGATCAGCCGCGCCGTGGCGTCCACATCGCTGCCCGCGCCAAAGGGCACGATCAGGGTGATGGGCCCGGCTGCCGGCCAGGGCTTGCCCGCGCCCGGCGCGGCATGGGCGGCGGGTGCAGCGGCAAGGGCCGCAGCTAGTGAGGCGGCAGCCGATAGCAGGGAGCGGCGGGACAAGGGCATGGGGCTTGGGCATGCAAGGCGCATGCCGGCAATGGCGGTGCGGGCTGGCGATGGCCTGCAGGGCAAGCACGTCCAGCGCGTGGAAAGCGGGCGATTCTGCCATAGGGCGCAATTTTCCTGCCACGTGCTTGCCATGAAGCCCCATTTATTGCAATCCGTTTCAACCCTTGTGATTCCGTGTCCTAGGGTTCACGCCTAAGGCGCCGCACAACGGCCCTGTCCAGAATTGACGGGCCATGATGCCCTCACCCAGCCAAATCATCGTCTTCGCCACGCCGGCCTTTTTGCTGCTGATCGCGCTGGAATGGGGCGTGAGCCTGTGGCGCGGGCGCAATGCCTACCGGCTGGCCGATGCCGTCAGCTCCATCAGCCTGGGCATGCTCAGCCAGACCAGCGCCGTCTTCACCCAGCTGCTGCGCATAGGTCTGTACACAATGGCCTTCGATCATGTGGCGCTGTGGCGCAACGATGCCTTCTGGACCAGCATTCCCGGCTGGCTGCTGGCCCTGCTGCTCTACGACTTCTGCTACTACTGGCTGCACCGCATGGGCCATGAGGTGGCCGTGCTGTGGGCAGCCCACGCCGTGCACCACCAGAGCCAGGACTACAACCTGTCGACGGCGCTGCGCCAGACCAGCTCGGGCGCGCTGCTGGGCTGGCTGTTCTACCTGCCCATGGCGCTGGCCGGCGTGCCGCCGCTGGTGTTTGCCATCGTGGGCCTGATCGATCTGCTCTACCAGTTCTGGGTCCATACCGAGCAGGTGCGGCGCCTGGGCTGGTTCGACCGCTGGTTCTGCGCGCCCAGCAACCACCGCGTGCACCACGCCGTCAATGACTGCTACCTGGACAGGAACTACGGCGGCATCCTCATCGTCTGGGACCGCATGTTCGGCACCTTCAAGCCCGAGGACGACAGCGAGCCCTGTGTCTACGGCACGCGCGGCCTGCTGCAAAGCTGGGATCCGCTGTGGGCCAACGCCGTGGTGTACCGGCAACTCATCCATGACAGCTGGCATGCGCGGCGCTGGAGCGACAAGCTGCGCGTCTGGATCAAGCCGCCCGGATGGCGCCCTGCCGATGTGGCGCAGCGCTTTCCCAGGCCGGCCTTCGACCTGGACGCGCACCGCGTGCTCTACGCACCGGGGATGGAACGCGGCCTGCGCTGGTTTGCAGGCCTGCAGTTCGTGGCGCTGATCGCCGGGGTGTCGCTGTTTCTCTGGCATGCCGACCAGTCCTCGACGGCCCGCAATGCACTGTGGTTTGCCGTGCTGCTGGCCTGCCAATGGGCGCTGGGCGCAGCCATGCAGGGGCGCATCAGCCTGTGGCTGGCACTGGCCATCGAGGCCGGCGCACTGGCCACCGCCACCGCCGCGCTGGACATGCTGCACTGGCACTGGCTGTTCAAGCCGCTGACCATGGTCTTTGCGCTGATCGCCGTCATGCAGCTGTGGCGCGGCAGCGCGGCCTTCTCGGCACTGGCGAAACCCGCGCGCTGCGCCTGCTGGCTGGCCGCGGCACTGGCGGCATCCCTGGCGGGCGACGTGTTCCTGATGCTGCCCGATCTGTTCATCCCGGGCCTTGCCAGCTTCCTGCTGGCCCACCTGGCCTATATCGTGCTGCTGCGCCAGGACGCACCCTGGTTTGCGCACCGGCCCTCGCTGGCCGCCACGCTGGCCCTGGGCGCGGGAATGTATGCCGTGCTCTGGCAGGGCGGCCTGCCCGCCGCGCTGCGCCTGCCCGTGGCCGCCTATGTGCTGGTCATTGCGCTGATGGCGGCGCAGGCCCTGGGCCGCGCTCGGCATCTGGGCGGCAAGGCGGCCTGGCAGGTGGCCATGGGTGCCTGCTTCTTCATGGCCAGCGACTCGCTGCTGGCCATCAACCGATTTGTGCAGCCCTTCGACGGCGCGCAAGCCGGCGTGCTGTCCACCTACTACGCGGCGCAACTGCTGATCGTGCAGGGCTGGCTGGCCCGTGGCGCATCGACATCAGGGTTGACCCGAAGCAGCTCGCAAGGCACAATCGAGGGATCGCATTTTCAGGAGTCCTCCGTGGACAGTGCCAGTTCAACCAGTGACAAACAGCGCGCCGCAATGGCTTCGCTGCTGGCTGACTGACCGACTCCTGTGATGGGAGCGGCCATGTCGGTCGGCTTCCATCCATTGCTGCGTTTCCCCTTGGATCTTCGCGCCGCCTGGCGCTGCAGTGGCGCCTGGCCTGCATCAGGCACGCCGCTCCTGCACCGAAGATTCCAATGGCTGTTGATCACTGACCGCGTGCCCGTGTGGCTGCCATCGAGCAGCGCCCGGCCCACGCTGCTTGACGGCCCTGCCTACGGCGGTCTTCCTGGTTCGCCAAGGAGAAAGCCATGTCCACACCGTTCGTCCGCCCCGCAATGCAACGCCTGCAGCCTGCCACTGCCGCGCCCTGCCCCGGCGCCACCGGCACGCGCGTGGCTGCCTCCCAGGCAGCAATGCAGGCCAAGGCACAGGCACAGATGCAAGCCCAGGCCCCTTCGGCCATGGAGCACGCCATGCACCTGGACCTGCAGACCCACTGGCCCACGCACCGCATCCGCAGCTTTCTGAGCCTGCAGCCGCGCTGAACGCGCCGCCCGCCTTGTCCGTCCCCTCGTCAGAAAGGAGCTCCCCCATGGACCCCGATCCGAGTCGATCTTGCCCTGACCCCTCCGATACGGTCCGGCCGCACATGCCTGCGGCCCTTCCGCACCTTCCCAAGGCCCCGGCCGGGAGACCCGCGCACGTCCATTGACGGATAGGTGCCGGGCTTCTTTCGGCCGCAACGAAAGAAGCCCGCCATGCAACACGTCATCACCGCGCTGCGCACCACGCCGGCAACCACGCCCGCCACAGCACCCGTCTCCACACGCGCCAGCCACACCTCCCGCGCCAGCACCCTGCAGCTGGCCCTGCAAGCCGCCATTGCGGCACGCCATACCGGACAACTGCACGCCCTGCTGCAGCAACACGGCCCCGATCTCTTCGCCCACGCCCTCGTGGCGCTCACGCAGCGCCAGCAGGCCGACGTTCTGTCCCTGCTGGCGGCGCAGGAGCGCGCCGAGGTCTACCGCCACCTGCCTGCCCATGCGCGGCGCCAATGGCTGCAGTCGGCCACCGTGGCCCGCCCGCCGCTGCGCCGCCGCCTGCTGTGCACCTGCCAGCGCAACTGGCACTGGCTGCGCGCCACCCTTCGTTCGAGCCAGGCCTGAGCCGCCAGGGAGGTCACCATGAAAAGCCTCAAGCACCTGTTCCAGGCGTTTCTGCGCAGCCGCCACGCCCTGGGGCTGTTCCGGCGCAATGCCCTGCCCTCGGGCACGGCCGTCCACCACTCGCGCTCGGTATCGCCGACCCTCACGCGCGAGCTGCTGCGCGCCTCGCGCGATGACATCGCCGCCGTGCTGGCGCGCACCGGCTCCAGCGAAGACGGCCTGACCCGCGAGCAGGCCCGCGCCGCGCTCACGCGTTTCGGCCCCAACGAGGTCGAGCACGAAAGGCCGCTGCCCGGCTGGCTGCACCTGTGGTACTGCTACCGCAATCCCTTCAACCTGCTGCTGACGCTGCTGGCCGTGGTCTCCTACGCCACCGAGGACATGAAGGCCACGGTCGTCATCGCCTCCATGGTGCTGCTGTCCACGCTGCTGCGCTTTGTGCAGGAAGGCCGCTCCAACCGCGCCGCCGCACGGCTCAAGGCCATGGTCAGCAGCACGGCCACGGTGCTGCGCCGCAATGGCGGCCCCACGGCGCCGGCAGATGCCGACTCCGCAGACGCCCCGCACAGCGGCTTCGGCCAGCAGGCGCGCCGCTACGAGGTGCCGCTGCGCGAGGTCGTGCCCGGCGATTTCGTGGTGCTGTCGGCCGGGGACATGATTCCTGCCGACTGCCGCGTGCTCAGCGCCAAGGACCTGTTCGTGAGCCAGTCCGCCATGACCGGCGAATCCCTGCCCGTGGAAAAGCGCGCCGACGCCAGTGCATCGAATGGCACCGGCGTGCTGGATGCCAGCAACCTGCTGTTCATGGGCACCAACGTGGTCTCGGGCACGGCGCTGGCCGTGGTGCTGGCCACGGGCAACCGCAGCTATTTCGGCACCATTGCCACGCGGGTGACCTCCAACGACCGCGCGCCCACGGCCTTCGAGACCGGGGTCAACAGCGTCAGCTGGCTGCTGATCCGCTTTGCGGCGGTGATGGTGCCCGTGGTGCTGTTCATCAACGGCTACACCAAGGGCGACTGGGCCGAGGCCTTCCTGTTCGCGCTGTCCGTGGCCGTGGGCCTGACGCCCGAGATGCTGCCCATGATCGTGACCTCCACCCTGGCCAAGGGCGCCGTGGTGCTGTCGCGCCGCAAGGTCGTGGTCAAGCGGCTGGACGCCATCCAGAACTTCGGTGCCATGGACGTGCTGTGCACCGACAAGACCGGCACGCTGACCCAGGACCGCATCGTGCTGGAGCGCCACACCGACGCCTTCGGCCAGCCCTGCGACGAGACGCTGCGCTTCGCCTACCTCAACAGCCACTACCAGACCGGCCTGAAGAACCTGCTCGACCATGCCGTGCTCGAGCATGTGGAGCTGCACACCCAGATGCGCCTGGCCGAGGACTACCGCAAGGTCGATGAAATCCCCTTCGACTTCGAGCGCCGCCGCATGTCCGTGGTGGTGGCCGAGCGCAACCACCACCACGAGCTGATCTGCAAGGGCGCGGTCGAGGAAATCCTGGGCGCCTGCACCCGGCTGCGCGAAGGCGACGGCACGCGCCCGCTGGACGAGGAGCAGCTGGCCCGCGTGCGCCGCGTGACGCGCGAACTCAACCGCGAGGGCCTGCGCGTGGTCGCCGTGGCCATGAAGGAAGTGCCGCCGCACAAGAGCGACTACGGCGTGGCCGACGAGTCGGAGCTGACCCTGATCGGCTACATCGCCTTCCTGGACCCACCGAAGGAAACCACGGCCGAGGCGCTGGCCGCCCTGGCCGCGCACGGCGTGGCCGTCAAGCTGCTGACCGGCGACAACGAACTGGTGGCCGCCAAGGTCTGCCGCGATGTGGGGCTGCCCGCAGACCGCATCATCCTGGGCACGCAGATCGAGCACATGAACGACGAGATGCTGCGCCAGACAGTGGAACGACACCAGCTGTTCGCCCGGCTCACGCCGCTGCACAAGGAGCGCATCGTGCATGCGCTGCGCGCCAACGGCCACATCACCGGCTTCATGGGCGACGGCATCAACGACGCACCGGCCCTGCGCGCGGCCGACATCGGCATCAGCGTGGACAGCGCCGTGGACATCGCCAAGGAGGCGGCCGACATCATCCTGCTGGAAAAAAGCCTGATGGTGCTGGAGCAGGGCGTGATCGAGGGCCGGCGCACCTTCAGCAACATGCTGAAGTACATCCGCATGACGGCCAGCTCCAACTTCGGCAACGTGTTCTCGGTGATGGTGGCCTCGGCCTTCATCCCCTTCCTGCCCATGCTGCCGCTGCACCTGCTGGTGCAGAACCTGCTGTACGACCTCTCGCAGATCGCCATCCCCTTCGACAACGTGGACGACGAACTGGTGCGCCAGCCGCTGCGCTGGAACCCGGCCGACCTGGGCCGCTTCATGGTGTTCTTCGGGCCCATCAGCTCGCTGTTCGACATCCTGACCTTCGCGCTGATGTGGTTCGTCTTCGCCGCCAACACGCCCGAGCAGCAGACGCTGTTCCAGTCGGGCTGGTTCGTCATCGGGCTGCTCACGCAGACGCTGATCGTGCACATGATCCGCACGCCCAGGATCCCCTTCCTGCAAAGCCGCCCTTCCTGGCCGCTGCTGCTGGCCACGGCGGCCGTGATGGCGGCCGGCATCTTCCTGCCGATGGGGCCGCTGGCCGGCTACTTCAAGCTGCAGGCGCTGCCGGCGGCCTACTTCCCGTGGATGATTGCCATATTGCTGGGCTACGCTTGCCTGGCCACGCTGCTCAAGCGCGTCTACATCCGCCGCTACGGCTGGCAGTGACGCACCCTTCAACGCCTCTTTCAACGCCCCCTTCAACCCATTCACCAGGAAAGCCCGGAACCCCATGCAGGCCCTGCAGAACCTCAACCCCGGCGCCATGCTGGACACCTTCGTCAGCCTGACCACGGCCTTCGTGTTCGGCGCCCTCATCGGCCTGGAGCGCCAGGTGCGCCAGCGCACGGCGGGGCTGCGCACCAACACCCTGGTCGCCGTGGGCGCGGCCGTCTTCGTGGACCTGGCCGTGCGCCTGGGCGGGGCCGAGGGCGCCACGCGCGTGGTGGCCTACGTGGTCTCGGGCGTGGGTTTCCTGGGCGCGGGCGCCATCATGAAGGAAGGGGCCAACATCACCGGACTGAACACGGCGGCCACGCTGTGGGGCTCGGCCGCCGTGGGCGCCTGCGCGGGCGCCAGCCTGGTGGCCGAGGCAGGCCTGGCCACGCTGTTCGTGCTGGCCAGCAATACCTTGCTGCGCCCCGTGGTCAACCGCATCAACCGCCGCCCGGTGGATGACGAATCCACGGAGTCGACCTACTACGTCTACGCCATCTGCCACCGCGGCGCCCAGGGCGATGTGCGCGAGCAGATGCTGGAGCTGCTGGAGAACGCCAGCTACCCCGTGCGCGGCGTGGAAACCCATGCCTTCGGCCCGCAGGACACCGAGATCGAGGCCATGCTCTACGCCACCTCGGTGGACTCCGACGAGCTGGACCGCGTGATCGCCGCCATCGAGGCCCTGCCCGGCGTGCTGCAGGCCTTCTGGAACGCCGGCACGGAGGAATGAGCCGGCAGACCAGCTACGCTCAGGAAGCGTCGTCGCCCGGCACCGGCAACCCGAGATGGCGGTACGCCGCCTGGGTCGCCATGCGCCCGCGCGGCGTGCGCTGCAAAAAGCCCTGCTGGATCAGGTAGGGCTCGATTACATCCTCGATGGTGCCCGCCTCCTCGCCGATGCTGGCCGCGATGTTGTCCAGGCCCACGGGGCCGCCGTCGAAGCGGTGCACCACGGCCTCCAGCAGCTTGCGGTCCATGATGTCGAAGCCCTGGGGATCGACATCGAGCATGGCCAGCGCGCGGTCGGCCAGCTCGCGCGTGATGCTGCCGTCGCCGCGCACATCGGCATAGTCGCGCACGCGGCGCAGCAGGCGGTTGGCAATGCGCGGCGTGCCGCGCGAGCGGCGCGCGATCTCGAAGGCGCCCTCGTCATCGATGGGCGCGTTCAACAGGCCTGCACTGCGCCGCACGATGCGCGCCAGCTCCTCGGCCGTATAGAACTCCAGCCGCGCCACGATGCCGAAGCGGTCGCGCAGCGGGTTGGTCAGCATGCCCGCGCGCGTGGTCGCGCCCACCAGCGTGAACGGCTGCAGGTCCAGCTTGATGGAGCGCGCCGCCGGCCCCTCGCCGATCATGATGTCGATCTGGTAGTCCTCCAGCGCCGGGTAGAGGATTTCCTCGACCACGGGCGACAGGCGGTGGATCTCGTCGATGAACAGCACATCGTTGGCTTCGAGGTTGGTCAGCAGCGCCGCCAGGTCCTTGGGCTTTTCCAGCACGGGGCCGCTGGTCTGGCGCAGATTCACGCCCAGCTCGGCCGCGATGATGTGCGACAGCGTGGTCTTGCCCAGGCCCGGCGGGCCGAACAGCAGCACATGGTCCAGCGCCTCATTGCGCTTTCGGGCCGCGCCGATGAAGATCTCCAGTTGCTCGCGCGCCTTGGCCTGGCCCACGTACTCCTGCAGCAGCTTGGGGCGCAGCGCGCGCTCCATGGCCTCTTCCCCGCGCGAGACCGGCGCTGCCGAAATCATGCGCGGCTTGTCCGGTGCCTTGTCTGGCGGGAAGCCGCCCTGCGGAAAGCCGCCCTGCCCGAAATCGTCGGTATGGATGCTCATGCGCCGCTCACTTGGCCAGCGCCTTCAGCGCCAGCTTGATGCCTTCGGTCACGCCCACGTCGGGCGGCAGCTTCTTGAGCGCGGCGGCCGCATCCTTGTCGGAATAGCCCAGCGCCATCAGCGCCTGCACGATGTCGTTCTGGTCGTTGTTCACGAACAGCGACTGCGCGCCCGTATCGGCGCCGATCTTGCCCTTGAGCTCCAGCAGCAGGCGCTCGGCCGTCTTCTTGCCGATGCCCGGCACCTTGACCAGGCGGCCCACCTCCTGCAGCGTCACGGCCTGGGCCAGGTCCTCCACGCTCATGCCGCTGAGCACCGACAGCGCCATGCGCGGGCCGATGCCGGTGATCTTGATCAGCTCGCGGAACGCCTGGCGCTCGCTGTGCGTGCCAAAGCCGTACAGAAGCTGCGCATCCTCGCGCACCACGAAGTGCGTCAGCAGGCTGACCTTGGCCCCACTGGCGGGCAGGTTGTAGAAGGTGCTCATGGGCACCTGCACCTCGTAGCCCACGCCGCCGCAGTCCACCAGCACCTCGGGCGGGTTTTTTTCCAGCAGCGTTCCTGTCAATTTGCCTATCATTGGTGTCCTTTGCCGCCCTGGGGGCGGCTTTTCATGCCCGTCCGCAACCGAACGCCGGCCCATTCACAGGGTATGGCACCACGCCCTCGCGCTGGCCGCCGCCCGGAATCTCTGGAATTATCCGCGTGATCCTGCGCCACACCTTCACACCCCACGACAACAACCGGTTGAGCCACGTCTGCGGCCCGGCCGACGCGCACCTGCGCACCATCGAGATCGCAATGGGCGTCAAGATCGCCCACCGCCACGAGCAATTCAAGATCGACGGCCCCAAGGCCAAGGCCAACGACGCCCTGGAGCTGCTGCAGGCCCTCTACGAGATGGCCGACGACCCCATCCTGGACGACTCCCTGCAACTGATGCTGGCCGGTGACACCGAACTCATCGAGCAGCCCCAGGACGCCATCCAGCTGTCCACGCGCCGCCCCGACCTGCGCGCGCGCACGGCCAACCAGTCGGCCTACCTGGAGAACATCGCCCGCCACGACATCACCTTCGGCATCGGCCCGGCCGGCACCGGCAAGACCTACCTGGCCGTGGCCTGCGCCGTGGACGCGCTGGAGCGCAGCGCCGTGCAGCGCATCGTGCTCACGCGCCCGGCCGTGGAAGCGGGCGAGCGCCTGGGCTTCCTGCCCGGCGACCTCACGCAGAAGGTCGACCCCTACCTGCGCCCGCTGTACGACGCGCTCTACGACCTCATGGGCTACGAGAAGGTGCAAAAGGCCTTCGAGCGCAATGTGCTGGAGATCGCGCCGCTGGCCTTCATGCGCGGGCGCACGCTGAACAACGCCTTCGTCATCCTGGACGAGGCGCAGAACACCACGCCCGAGCAGATGAAGATGTTCCTCACGCGCATCGGCTTCGGCGCCCGCGCCGTGGTCACGGGCGACGTCAGCCAGATCGACCTGCCCAAGGGCGCCCTGAGCGGCCTGATCGATGCCGAGCGCGTCTTGAAGCGCGTCAAGGGCATCGCCATCAACCACTTCACCAGCGCCGACGTGGTGCGCCACCCGCTGGTGGCCCGCATCGTGGACGCCTACGACGCACGCGGCCAGGCCCCGGCGCGCCGTGCCGCACCGCGCCTTGCAGCGCCTTGATCCCGACAGCCACAGCAGACGCCCGCCCACGGGCGCTCCAAAGCACAAGCCCAAGCTCACGCCCACGCCTCCTCCCATGTCCCTGAACCAACTGCAACTGTCCCTGCAATTCGCGCGCTTTGCCGAGGCGCCCGTCCACCGCGCCGTGCTGTCCCGCAGCAAGGTCACGCGCTGGATACGCCACGCCCTGGCCGTCGATGCCGAAATCACCGTGCGCATCGTCGACGCCGAGGAAGGCCAGCAGCTCAACCGCGAATACCGGCAAAAGGACTACGCCACCAACGTCCTGACCTTCGACTACCAGCAGGAGCCCACGGCCATGGCCGACCTGGTGCTGTGCGCCCCCGTGGTCGAGCGCGAGGCGCGCGAGCAGAACAAGACGCTGGAGGAGCACTACGCCCACCTGCTGGTGCATGGCACGCTGCATGCCCAGGGCTGGGACCATGAAACCAGCGAGCAGGACGCCGAGGAAATGGAAGCCTACGAGACCGAGATCATGGTCGAGCTGGGCTTTGCCGACCCCTACGCCAAGTAGGCGGCACCAGAGCCCACGCGGGCCTCAGCGCGCCGTATCGATGACGACCCGGCCGCGCACCTGGCCGGCAAGCAGCCTGGGCGCCAGCGCAACCGCATCGGCCAGGCCCGCCTCTTCGGTATTGCGCTCCAGCACCTCGCGCGGCAGTTCGGCAGCCAGCCGCGCCCAGGCCTGCTCGCGCCGCGCCTGCGGCGCATAGACGCTGTCGATGCCCAGCAGCGACACGCCGCGCAGAATGAACGGTGCCACGGAAGCCGGCAGGTCCAGCCCCTGGGCCAGTCCGCAGGCCGCCACGCATCCGCCGTAGCGCAGGCTGGCGCACACATTGGCCAGCGTATGGCTGCCCACGCTGTCCACGGCCGCCGCCCAGACCTCCTTTTGCAGCGGCTTGCCGGGCGCATCCAGGCTGCTGCGCTCCACGATCCGCGCCGCGCCCAGCGCCTTCAGGTGCTCGGCCTGTTCGGGCCGCCCGGTGTCGGCGTGCACCTCGAAACCCAGGCGCGACAGCAGGGCCACGGCAATGCTGCCCACGCCGCCATTGGCCCCCGTCACCAGCACCGGGCCGCTGGAAGGCGTTATGCCATGCGCCTGCAGCGCCATCACGCACAGCATGGCCGTATAGCCGGCCGTGCCTATGGCCATGGCATCCCGTGCGCTGAAGGCCTCGGGCCGGCGGATCAGCCACTCGCCGTTCACGCGCGCCTGCTGGGCGAGCCCGCCCCAGTGGGTCTCGCCCACGCCCCATCCGTTGAGCAGCACGGCATCGCCGGTCTGGAAACGCGCGTCCTCGCTGTCCAGCACCGTGCCGGCCAGGTCGATGCCCGGCACCATGGGGAACTGGCGCACCACGGGCGAGCGCCCCGTGATGGCCAGTGCATCCTTGTAGTTGAGCGTGGAATGCGAGACGGCCACGCGCACCGCGCCGGCGGGCAGGCTGGTTTCGTCCAGCTCCACACACTCGGCACGGGTTTCACGCGGTACGGGTTGGGTCAGCAGCAAGGCTTTGAACATGGGGTCTCCAGCAAGGCAGTGGCAAAGGAATCCAAAGGCAATCAGGACTGCGGCGCGCCCAGCACGCCGCTGCGGCACAGGCGGGCGATGGCCTCGTCCGCCATCCCCTGCTCACGCAGCAGCGCAAGGTTGCCATCGCCCAGGGCGGGGGCCGGCGCACCCGGCAGGGGCTCGGCATCCATCCACCGGAACCCTAGCCCCGGAGTGTCCACCGCAGCGCCGCCGGCGCCATAGCTCACAGGTGACACGGTGCCGGCAGCGCGGGCCTCGCCCAGGAATTCGCCCAGGCGCCGCACCCTTGCGGCAGGCACGCCCACGGCGTTAAGCCGGGCTTCCATGTCCCGTGCGCTGCGTGCGGCGAAGGCCTCGGCCAGACATGCCTGCAGCCGCTGCAGCGCGGACGCATCGCGCGCGGCGACAAAGCCGCCCTCGGGCGCGTTGAAGGCATCGAGGTCGAGCAGCGTGGCGTCCTCGCACAGGGCATCGAGCCCCAGCACGCTGGCGAGCCTGCGAAACTGCTGCGGCGTATTGGCGGCCGTGGACAGCCAGCCGTCGGCGCACCGGTAGGTGTCGGCCGCCGGGCTGCCCGTATAGCCCCGGTTGCCCACGCGCAGTTCCATGCTGCGCCGCATGATGGAAGAGGTGTTCCGCCGCGAAGGCGTGATCGCGCCCACGCCCGTCATCGAATCCACCAGCCCCTTCACCAACCTGCAACTGGTCCGGGCCGGCCTGGGGCTCAGCGCCGTACCCGACTCCACGCTGCAGGCCTCGCCCCGGTCGCTGGGGGTGCGCAGGGTGCATGTCACACCCGCCATCTCCATGGGCCCCGTGGCGTTGATCTACCGCAGCGCCGTCGCCAACCCACGCGTCGCCCTGCTGCGCGCCACGCTGGGCCTGCCTGGCCCGGCGGTGGAGCCGCCCTAGTCGCCAGGTGCCCACCACGCCGGCGCGATCCTGTCCTTTTGCGCAAAGCAGCCCTGACCCCGCCGCCATGCCGGTGCGACAGCCCGGCCGATGGTCCGGCACTAAGATCGGCCTCGACCTATAACACCGGCCTGGCCGCGCAAGGCCACGGCGGCCTGCCGATGCCCGGCTCCAGGAGGAGACAACACCCATGTGGGACATCGCACTGCTCATGAGCGCCGCCTTCGTGGCCGGCGCGCTCAATGCCGTTGCCGGGGGCGGCAGCTTCCTCACCCTGCCCGCCCTGGTCTTCACCGGCGTGCCGCCCGTGGCCGCCAACGCCACTGGCACCGTCGCCCTGCTGCCCGGCTACATGGCCGGTGCCTGGGGCTTTCGCCAGGACATGGAGCCGCCGCCCGGCCTGGGCATGCGCGGCGTCATCGTGCTGTCGCTGGTCGGCGGCTCGCTGGGCGCGGCCCTGCTGCTGGTCACGCCTGACCACCTGTTCCGCAAGGTCGTCCCCTGGCTGCTGCTGGCCGCCACCGCCATGTTCGCCTTCGCGCCCCAGCTCAGGCGCATGGCATCACGCGGCAGCGCCGAGCATGCCGCCCATGCATCGCCCCTGAAGGCCGGCGCCGGCATGCTGGCCGTGGCCATCTACGGCGGCTACTTCAACGGCGGCCTGGGCATCCTGCTGCTGGCCCTGTTCGGCCTGCTGGGCCAGACCAGGCTGCATGCCATGAACGGCATGAAGAACCTGGTCTCCGCCCTGCTCACCGCCATTGCCGTCGCCATCTATGCGGCCGGCGGCGTCGTGCAGTGGGAGCAGGCCCTGGTCATGATGATTGCCGCCACCGCAGGCGGCTACGGCGGCGCCCGCCTGGCGCGCCGCATCCCGCCCGAATGGCTGCGCGCGGGCATCGTGCTGACGGGGCTGGTGATGGCGGGGGTGTTTTTCTGGAGGCAGTGAGGCGGGGCTTTTGAAGAAGGGCCGCGGCTCAGGCCTTCCTTGGCCGCTGTCTATTCTTTGGCGGCTGTGCATCCACCGGTGCCGTCTCAGCAGACACCAATGGCATTGCACGCAGGCTTTCAGCAACCCTGCGTGCGACGTCCTCTTTCCATGACTCGTCCTGGGTCAGCGTCAAAACGGCCACATCCGCAAGCGACGCCGCCATCGCGGACCGAACGGCCACATCCTTTCCAAAGTCTGCTTTGGCGCCGATTGTGTCAAGGCTGCTCTCCAGCCTCGCAATGATTTCTGCGTTCACGCTGCGATTGTTGTTCTTGGCAACGAGGGTGAGCTTTTCACGCAGCTCCACAGGCATACGCAACGGGTAGGACGGCACTTGCTTGTCAGTCATCCGCCAGATTCTGGACATCAGAAAGATTCATGACAAAGAATCTATTTGACATCAAACAATCACAGATATCTAATAGATTCAGAGTGGCTTGCCACGCACCAATACCGAATCGGGAGGAGTTACCGACATGGATGCCGCGTCCAAGCAGTCGCACCCAGTAGACACCGCTGCCTGGCCCACCATGCAGCAAATGATCGCCCTGTCCATTGCCCGCGCAGAGATGGGGCTGGTTGCCCTGATCGAAACACGCTGTGCCGACATGGACTGGCATGACGCGGATGTCGAGGTGGACCTGGCCGCAGACCTGGCGCTGAACCACATCCGGCAAATTCGGCACAAGGTATTCGAGGACGCCAGCGAATTCGACAACGAGTGGTACCTCGCCCGCGCAGCCATCGCTCTGGCCGCCCAGGCCTTCGACCGGCCACAGAGCCTCTACGCTCGGCACCTGAAACTGCTCTTGCAACTGTTTGATGAAGCACCGTCCTTTGTGGAGTACGCGGAGCATGGCCCGGAAGGTTGAGGGCAGAGGCTTCTCTGTCGCATCCAAGTCAGCAGCCTTTCTGAGCTGCCTAAGCGGCAGCGAACTCCAACTGATGTTTGCAGCGTTGAGGGGGTAATTTCTGATCTGCCTACGCGGCAGCGAACTGAACGACGCCATCGCGTACTGCTGCTCTGCTTTTCTGAGCTGCCTATGCGGCAGCGAACGTGCCGTCGATTGCGACCATTTCACCCTTGGTTTTCTGAGCTGCCTACGCGGCAGCGAACGGGTGCGTCTTCCCGTACTGGGACTATGAAAATTTCTGAGCTGCCTACGCGGCAGCGAACAGACGACTCCTGCATCGTCATAGGCCCCGATTTTTCTGAGCTGCCTACGCGGCAGCGAACGCGCGCCTTGGTCGCGCTGGTCTTCTTCTGCTTTTCTGAGCTGCCTACGCGGCAGCGAACACCATCGAGCAGCGCGTGGGAGCCTCGGTGCTTTTCTGAGCTGCCTACGCGGCAGCGAACGCGTTGCAGCTGCATACAGCTCTTGCGTCGTTTTTCTGAGCTGCCTACGCGGCAGCGAACAGCTGCCCCGGCCGGCTCCTCGATCTGGGCCATTTCTGAACTGCCTACGCGGCAGCGAACGTCCAGGCATACAGCGCCCAGGTCCAGGCCAATTTCTGAGCTGCCTACGCGGCAGCGAACGCACACGCTGTTTATTTGGACCCCCCGTATTTTTCTGAGCTGCCTACGCGGCAGCGAACGGCATCCGCGCGTTCAACGGGCCGCACGACACTTTCTGAGCTGCCTACGCGGCAGCGAACAGCTCTGGCCCGGACAGGCCCACCCTCTTCTTTTTCTGAGCTGCCTACGCGGCAGCGAACCCGCCGCGTGGTCGCCTCGCTGCCCTGCGCCTTTTCTGAGCTGCCTACGCGGCAGCGAACGGCCGAGGCACGGGCGCGCTCCTCGGCGGCATTTTCTGAGCTGCCTACGCGGCAGCGAACTGTCCTCGCATCTGAACTGGATGCGTGAGCACTTTCTGAGCTGCCTACGCGGCAGCGAACTTCTCTGTTTCCCCCGGCGCCGGATACCTGATTTTCTGAGCTGCCTACGCGGCAGCGAACCTATCTGCGATGGTGCCCCGGAAAGCAGGGCCTTTCTGAGCTGCCTACGCCGCAGCGAACACGTGCGCCGCGACATGGTCACAGGCGTCGGCTTTCTGAGCTGCCTACGCGGCAGCGAACGGAACGGAAGTGTCGATCCGGATCCATCTCTATTTCTGAGTTGCCTACGCGGCAGCGAACGTCGAGAAGAAAAACCGCAACGCCTTCGGCAATTTCTGAGCTGCCTACGCGGCAGCGAACTGCGAAATTCGCGGAGAGGGCAACCAGCCCTTTTTCTGAGCTGCCTACGCGGCAGCGAACACAGCGTGGCGGTGGAGCGACCGACCACGGAATTTCTGAGCTGCCTACGCGGCAGCGAACGAGCGCTATTTTTCCGACCCGCGCGAGCTGCTTTTCTGAGCTGCCTACGCGGCAGCGAACTAGCCGGAGACGGCACGCAGCAGCTCTATGTCTTTCTGAGCTGCCTACGCGGCAGCGAACTCGTCTTTACGGCAATGATGGAGGTGCGTGATTTTCTGAGCTGCCTACGCGGCAGCGAACCGCTGGTGCATGTGCCGGACGAAGGCCCTGCATTTCTGAGCTGCCTACGCGGCAGCGAACGCAGTGCAAGGCTCTGGCCGAGCGCGGCGGATTTTCTGAGCTGCCTACGCGGCAGCGAACACGCCCGCGCCTGGCGCTATCGCATGGGTTGATTTCTGAGCTGCCTACGCGGCAGCGAACGCTTCGCACGACGCTCCTAGCTAGGACCAGATTTTCTGAGCTGCCTACGCGGCAGCGAACTGACGCCAGCCACCAGCAGTTTCTCGGGTCCATTTCTGAGCTGCCTACGCGGCAGCGAACGCCGGCTATCTCTACCTGCCGCTCGCCTTCCTTTTCTGAGCTGCCTACGCGGCAGCGAACTGGAGCCAAGCGTCATTGATCTGGCTCGCCACTTTCTGAGCTGCCTACGCGGCAGCGAACCCCAGCGTGAATTTGTCGGGGCCCGGCGTGATTTTCTGAGCTGCCTACGCGGCAGCGAACTGGTTTGATAGTTCGATGCTGGTTCCCTTGTATTTCTGAGCTGCCTACGCGGCAGCGAACAAGGCCCGCATGGGCCTCGTGCAGACGTGCCATTTCTGAGCTGCCTACGCGGCAGCGAACGCCCATCGTCGGCATGGTCCAGTCCTCGGGCATTTCTGAGCTGCCTACGCGGCAGCGAACTTATCCAGCGCATACCAGACGCCGGGCCTGATTTTCTGAGCTGCCTACGCGGCAGCGAACGACGCCATCGACTTCGTGGCGCAGCGGGTGCTTTTCTGAGCTGCCTACGCGGCAGCGAACTAGCATCAACGTCGCGGGTCGCGTGAAGGCCTTTTCTGAGCTGCCTACGCGGCAGCGAACGTAGCCCTCTCGCTGGTCGCTACTGTGGCTGTTTTCTGAGCTGCCTACGCGGCAGCGAACCAGTCGGAGATCGAGCTGCAGCGTCGCCATCTTTTCTGAGCTGCCTACGCGGCAGCGAACATGCGGAGGTCGCGCCCGGCATTGCTCAGGCCTTTCTGAGCTGCCTACGCGGCAGCGAACGAAGCCTGGCTCGATGTGGATCTCTTCGTAGATTTCTGAGCTGCCTACGCGGCAGCGAACCTCACGGACGGCCACAGCAGATGTCTTGGTCATTTCTGAGCTGCCTACGCGGCAGCGAACGTGAGGTGGCCTTCACCGTGCACGCGCTTGATTTTCTGAGCTGCCTACGCGGCAGCGAACTGATTGCCGAACAGCATGCGGCTGGTGCTCCTTTTCTGAGCTGCCTACGCGGCAGCGAACCCTGAGCGTTGAGGTAGGAGCTGGGCCTGGCCTTTCTGAGCTGCCTACGCGGCAGCGAACTGTCGCACCAGTGCGTCGCGTCGTGCTCTGCTTTTCTGAGCTGCCTACGCGGCAGCGAACGGTGTTTGCGGCTGCCTTGGCTGGGGCCTTTCTTTCTGAGCTGCCTACGCGGCAGCGAACCCGATGCGGCCCGACAGGATCGCGGCCTTGATTTTCTGAGCTGCCTACGCGGCAGCGAACCCGGACAAGATGCCGGCCGAGTGGCTCTTCAATTTCTGAGCTGCCTACGCGGCAGCGAACCCGCGATCTCGGTGACACGCAGGGACAGCAGGTTTCTGAGCTGCCTACGCGGCAGCGAACGCCCGGTTCAACGGCCACCGCCTGAGCTTCATTTTCTGAGCTGCCTACGCGGCAGCGAACGCGTGGTGGATGCGCCCGAGCGGTGGCGAACTTTTCTGAGCTGCCTACGCGGCAGCGAACTGCGCTCTCTTGTCTCAAGTCGATGACGAAGATTTCTGAGCTGCCTACGCGGCAGCGAACCCAGTTCGCGGCTGTGACCTCCTCGGCCGGGTTTTCTGAGCTGCCTACGCGGCAGCGAACCCATCCAGGGCAGCGGCGGCACTTCTACTGCTTTTCTGAGCTGCCTACGCGGCAGCGAACTTCGGCCATGGCGCGGCGCAGGTAGATCGCTTTTTCTGAGCTGCCTACGCGGCAGCGAACCCTTCTTCGACGTGTCGCGCCCGCCGCGCTACTTTCTGAGCTGCCTACGCGGCAGCGAACTTGAGATGCCAGCAAGCGCTCCAAAGTCCTCTTTTTCTGAGCTGCCTACGCGGCAGCGAACGTGTGGCCGCACTCGAAGTTGGTGCAGGCTAATTTCTGAGCTGCCTACGCGGCAGCGAACCCGTGCTGCGCGTTGAACGCCTGGAGGCCTGATTTCTGAGCTGCCTACGCGGCAGCGAACGATCCATTGCCAGCGCTGCAGTTGGCGTCGGTTTTCTGAGCTGCCTACGCGGCAGCGAACTACTCCGTATGGTCTCCGGCCCAGTCGCGGAATTTCTGAGCTGCCTACGCGGCAGCGAACTTCGCGGTAGGCCTCCTGCAGATCCGCCTGCATTTCTGAGCTGCCTACGCGGCAGCGAACGAACGCTGTCTCGGATCAAGGCTGGCGACACATTTCTGAGCTGCCTACGCGGCAGCGAACCACTCAGGCCGCCGCTGTGTATGAGGCCACGCTTTCTGAGCTGCCTACGCGGCAGCGAACCTGGTCAAGAGCACAACAAGCGCGACGCCTGTTTTCTGAGCTGCCTACGCGGCAGCGAACTCCGAGGAAATTGGTCACCTCTTCGACGGTCATTTCTGAGCTGCCTACGCGGCAGCGAACGTAGTTCTGCTCGGTCATGTCGCCGGCCTTCTTTTCTGAGCTGCCTACGCGGCAGCGAACTTGAGCTGGGCCTGGTCCTTCAAGAACTGGTTTTTCTGAGCTGCCTACGCGGCAGCGAACTCGTTGTAGACCAGGACGAAGGTACGCCCGATTTTCTGAGCTGCCTACGCGGCAGCGAACCTGGATCTATATCAGGCGTCAACTCTGCGACTTTTCTGAGCTGCCTACGCGGCAGCGAACGCTCAGGGCCTGTAATTGTCCGAGTGCTTGCATTTCTGAGCTGCCTACGCGGCAGCGAACAGCGGCCTGTCCAGCACCCCCTTACGCTTGAATTTCTGAGCTGCCTACGCGGCAGCGAACCGGGGTGCACTGATGCTAAATGACATGCTGATTTTCTGAGCTGCCTACGCGGCAGCGAACCTGCAGTACGTGCCCTCGTTCAAGTTTTTGGATTTCTGAGCTGCCTACGCGGCAGCGAACCGCTCGTCATAGCGGCGGATGGCCTGGGTGACTTTCTGAGCTGCCTACGCGGCAGCGAACTAGGCAAAAAATTCCCTAATCCATTGATTTTGAAAGAGCTTTCACCTCCAGCTGGCAAACACCCCAAATTCCGGGGCATCCGCCAAGCTGTTGATTTACAAGGCAGTCTTCAGGCCGCCAAAAAAAAGGGTCAGAACCAGGGAACAGCAGTTCCCAGGCTCAGCCCGTAGGTGTTGAAGCCTTCCTGGCCCACCGTGCCCTGCACCGCTTTCTGCTCCACGAACAGACAAAACGGCTGGCCGGTGCTGGCGCTGCGCAGTTGAACGTAGGGCAGGTCCGGGGTGCGCTCCACGCTGTCGGGGATGGCGGCCGCGGCCTGTTCAGCGGTTTCTCCCTTGCGCCGCATGCGGCGGCGGCGCAGGCGGTCGGGGCTGGTCTTGAATTGCCGGCGTTGCACCAGGTAGGGCACGGCGCCCTCTGGCACCAAAGCTGGCGGCGTGCAGTGCACGTGATCGCGCATGCCCTGCAGCCAGGGCTGTTCCATCAGGCCGCGCAGCGCGGCTTCACTGCCATGCAGGCGCAGGATGGTGCCCAGAGTGCGCGGACGCAGGCTGTAGCCGGGAAAGCTGATGCCTATGTCCGCGCTGCCCAGTTGCACGAGCGCGCGGTGCAGCTTGGCGACCAGCGCGCCCAGCAGGTGGGCGTGGCTGAATTCCGGGTCAGGCAGCAGCGTGATGTCGATGTAGTGCGAGGTCATGGCCATCAGCTCGCATCGCCGAAGACGCCGCCACGGATCAGCACGGCCATCACGAAGTGCTGCTGCTCAACGGGCGGCACCTTGTCCTTGAGCAGCCAGTCGTCCAGCAGGGTGTAGAAGTCCTGCTTTTGCTTGGGCTGGCGCCAGGCCTTGCCCTGGGTGGTGACGGAGCCGTAGGGCTCGACCGCGATAGGGCCCAGGTCCTGCGCGCCGTCGTACCAGGTGTCGATGGTGCGCAGGGCGTTGCCGATTTTCTGGGAGTGGATGGCGGCGACCTCCTGGCCTTTTTCACCGATCTGGTAGAGCGTCTTGCTCTTTTTGGTGCTGCCCTTGTCGAGGATCAGCTCCTGCGAGGGGAAGACTTCCTGGCCCGCGCCCAGGCGCACAAAGGCGGTGATCTGCAGCAGCACATGGGCCTTGCCCTCAAGCCCCTGCGCGATCACGCTGCCCAACGCAGCCACTTTCTCATCAGGCTGCTCCAGCGTGCGCAGGTTGTGGGCCAGCGCATCGAACGACCATGCCTGCCCGGCCTTGCCATCCTTGAGCTGCACCACCTGCACCTGCACGCTTTCCGCGCCCACGCGGTTGCGCCACAGGAAGCGCCCGTTCGCCAGGTTGGCCGCATAGCGGTTGGCCAGTTCGGCAAAGCCCTGGGCCGAGGCATAGGCCTGCACCGTTTGTGCGAGCCTGGCCTGGTATTCGGCGCTGTTGCAGGCAGACGGGGTGCCTGCGCCAGACAGCACGCGCAGCGTGAACTGCACCTTGAGCGTGTCGGCATCGGCGGGCAGGGCTGCCACGTCCACGGTCTGCAGGTTGGGGTTTTCGATGGCAGCGTCGAGCTTGGCCGGGTCCTGGTCCTTGGTCTTGAGGCGGTTGGAGATGGTGCCGCGCACGGATTTCTCGCGCAGCTTGACGGAGGGCCAGGAGGCGGAGGCCGCCCGGTCATCCCAGTTGCCTGCGTGGAAGACGGCGTCGGAGGGGTCGAGCTTGCGTTCGAAGGCGAGGACGGATGCGGTCTTGAGGGTGCTGGACATGGTGTTCAATCCTTTGGCAATACGGTGTGAAAGGCGGCGGTGCAAGGACGCGGGTCAGGTGTATGCATAGCTGTCGTCGTCTTCCTGCTCCTGGGCTGCGGCGTCGTCAGGGTCGGCCACGGCTGCGGGGTCCGGGACGTAGCCGCTGCGGCAGCGGTAAAGGCCCCGCTTTTCATCGGTGTGCGCATGCCACAGCAGTTGCTCCAGATGGGTGAGGCGGTGCGGGCTGATCCATTCGCCCAGCGAGTAGACCGACTCCACGAAGCGCAGCGGCGTGGTGGCATCGCGGGCGTTGAGCACTTCGCCTGCGGCATGTGATGGCGAGAGTGCCGCATAGCCCACGGGCACAGGCACGATCCACCCGCTGCCCGGGCCGCGCCAGGGGTCTGCCCATGGCTGCTTGCCATCGGCAGGCGGGGGCTGGCCTTCGGCCGCTGCCACGGGCTCGTGGTTGAAACGCGATGCATGCAGCCAGGCGTCGAGCAGCGTGGTGTGCGCCGCTTTGTCGCGCAGCCTGTGCAGGCGGTCGGCCAGCAGGTCGTCACGCCCCACCAGGGCGAAGCCCGGCAGCCACTGGCGCCGCCATTCTCGGAACTGGCGGCTGCGCTCGGTGGCGTCTTCTGCCAGCACGGCCAGCCTGGGGCGCACGCGCCTGCCGGGCGCGGCGCGCGATGGCAGCAGGCTGCCGCCGGCCACCCGCATTTGCGACAGGATTTGTCCGGCTTCATCGGCCCATTGCTGCATCGGCTCGGCAGCGCTTTGCACCAGGGTCGGGGCCGAGTTGGAGCCGGGGTCGCGTTTTTCCGAGACGGTGAAGACCACGGAGATGTCGAGGTGGATGCGCCCTTCCTCCACGATGGCGGCGGTGCTGCCGTCCTTGTCCACCGGGTTGCGCGTGAGGTTGAAGCTGCGCACATAGCCCTGCGTCACCTGCTCCTGATGGTGGTGGCAGACCACGCCCACCGCGTGCAGGCGCAAGGGGATGCCGGCCTGCGCCAGCTTGCGCTCCAGCGCCCACATCAGGCCGGTGAAGGCGGTGATGGAGGGGAAGCCGTGCGTGAGCGGGCTGGAGATGGCGTTGGCGTTCTGGACGCGCAGATGGGGAAAAACGAGAAGCGCTTGTGGAGACTGGCTCATTGCGAGTCCCCCTTGCCTTCAATCCGTTTGCGCAGTTCACGCAACTGCTGCACAAAACCATCCTCATCGGTCAGCAGCTCTTTCCGCCACACACGCGCCTCGGCGTCGCCCACAGGCAACTGGCCGAACAGCTGGCTGTTGAGCCAGTTGGCAAAGCGCTTGCCTACCTCGGCAGGCCAGTCCATCCAAAGCCATTCGCGGGCGAAATCTGCCTCATCGCGCAGTTCGGTGCGCAATGGGTCCAGCCACAGCTGCTCTTCACGCACCAGCTTGCCGAAGCGTTCCGAATCGCGGCTCCAGCCAGCGGGCAGGGTCTGCTGCACTTCGCCGGCGAGCGAGACCATTTCATCGATCAGCGCATCCATGAAGGCTTCACGGCGCTCGCGCGTTTGCAGGTTGGGCTCCGGGTCGGTCGCAAGGAAGGCACGCAGCTTGCGCACCGTGCTGCGCACCTCGGGACGGCCGATGAACAGCTTGTCGAACACGGAGCTGGCATGCACCGGCAGCCGTACATCGCTGCTGCGCCAGACCGGTGGCAGCGAAGCCAGCAGGTAATTGACCCCGCCACGCTCGCTGTTGAGCTGGGAAATATTCTGTGGCTTTGTCCCTCCCATCTTCTGGACGGCCAGCCCAGGGTAGTCATGGAAGACGCCGTCATGCGCCTTGCGCTCGCGCCGCGCCTGCCGGGCCGCCTTGTTGCTTTCCCCAAAGCGGTCTTCCTGCACCTGCGCATGCACGGCATGAGCCAGCGAGGTGGCAAACAACGGCGCCAGCAATTCATAGCCTTCATCGGCACAGGCATCGCTGCCCGTCAGCCAGTACAGCTGCTTGGCCCGCGTGTGCGAACTGGGTGCGCCCGCGCGCGGCTGGGTCAGGCCGACGAAGGCATCGCGCAAGCCCATGGCCTGCTGCGGGTCCTCATGCAGGGCCTGGAGCGCGCCCAGGTCTTGCGCCAGCAGCGCGGCCAGCAGACTGGTGCCGTCCACCTCGACCTTGAGGAACTTGTAGACGTCGAGCGCCGCCGCATTGCCCACCACATCGCCAGAGAAGGACTGCCCCAGCGCATGGCTGCCCAGTTCCTGCAGCACGGGCAGGCTGGCCGGCTCCACATAGAGATTGGTGCCGCGCGCGTCGGGGTGTATGGGCTTGAGGGAGTGGGTGACGGCCTGGATTTGCGTCACCCGGCGGGCGGCATCTTCCATCCAGGTATCGCGCTGGTGCTGAGCCAGCAGCTCCTGTCGTTTGGGGTCATCTTCGGCCAGCTTGTCCAGCTTGGCCTGAAGCCGTTCCTGGATAAAGATGGCGATGGCGTCATGCCAACGCATGGCGCTTGGGGTGGGCGGCATTGCTTCTCCTCCTTGCAAGAAATTCAGAACAAACCCACGATCTGCGTGGTCTGCAACGATGTCCTTCAACGAACGGTGCGGGTGGTCTTGCTCCTCTGCGCTTCGTTTCCTTTGTGCTGCAAAGCGATATACCGAATAACGGTAAACGGTATAAAATTCCTGACTTATGGCGATCACTTCCTTCAAGTGCCCGGAAACCCAGCGCCTGTTCACCAGCGGCAAGACCCGCCGGTTCGCCAACATCCAGAGCGTGGCGGAGCGCAAGCTGGCTCAGTTGGATGCGGCTGTGACACTTGAATTTCTGCGCAGCCCTCCTGGCAATCGCCTGGAAATGCTCGTGGGAGATCGGCAGGGCCAGCACAGCATCCGCATCAACGACCAGTGGCGCCTCTGCTTTGTCTGGACGGAAAAGGGAGTGGTTGACGTAGAGATAGTGGATTACCACTGACGAACAATGACATGCCTTCGCTGCCGCATCGGCGGCTTGGGAACCGGCGCCTCCCGGCAATGAGGGGCACAGGAGAAAGACATGCTTAAAAACGGCATGCGCCCCATACACCCAGGTGAAGTCCTGCGCGAGGACTACCTGAAGCCCATGGACATGAGCGCCAACGCGCTGGCCAGGCACCTGCACGTTCCCGCCTCGCGCGTGAACGACATCGTGCTGGAGCGGCGCGGCATCACGGCCGACACGGCGCTGCGGCTGAGCCGCTTCTTTGGGGGCGACGCTCAGTCCTGGCTGAACCTTCAGACCGCCTACGACCTGCGCACGGCAGAGCTGAACGCGGAGTTGCAGGCGTCCGTGAGGCAAGTTCATCCGATGCAGCTGCATACCGCCTGATCCTCAGGCCCGGCCCACAAAGCCCAGCACGCCATGCCAGCGCCAGCCCTGTGCCTTGTCGGGCAGGCTGGCCGTGGCGTACTTGCTTGCACAGGCATCCAGCGCCAGCCCCTTGTCCTCCGCCAGGGCTAACAGTTCCTGCATCAGGTCGGCCTGCCCCCATGCAGTGACAGACCCCTTCCGTGGGTCCAATGGCTCCCGGTGCAGCAGGCTGTCCTGCACCAGCACATGGAGCTTGTCGCCCCGCCGCTGGCCATCGACCACGTGGTGCAGGTGCAAGCCCTCTTCCTCGTCGTCCGGCAGAAAGACCACATCCACGCGCGGCAGCGGGTCGTAGCGAAAGCGCTGGAACTGCGGCAGCAGGCCCGTGAGCCAGAAGCAGGCAGGGCTGGCCCAGTGCAGGCTGGCGGCGCGCAGCACCGGCGTGGCATCCGGGCTGTCTGCGGGTCGCGGCAGCATGGTGTCGTGCAGGCGGGCGTGTTCCAGGTCCACGAGGTTCCTGGCCGGGTGGAACTGCTCCCTGGCCACTTCGATGCGTGCGCGGGCATCCACGGGCCAGAGGTGCTCACCCTTGGTGTGCTTGGCGAGCAGCGATTGCAGGTCGTGCGAGCGCAGGTGGAAGTACCGCGCCGTGTCCGCCTTGTCATCCACCGGCTCCATCTCGAAACCCGGCTTGCAGAATGCCGCCCTGCCTGGATGCTCGAAAGCGCGCAGGTTGCTGTCCAGCACCCGCATGTTGGCCTCCTGCACCGCACCCGGCCGGTGGCGCCGCACGCGTCCGGCCAGCTGAATCAGCGAGCGCATGGACGAGGGCTCGACCACGGCCCAGTCATAGTCGTGGTCGCGGCCCACTTCGGTGACGGGGGAGCCGAGCACGATGAAGAGGTGGTTGACCTCATCGTTGGCATCAAGCAATGCGCGGATGGCCGGCCTCTGGAAGATGGGGTCTGCGCCATCGGGGGAGCGGCGGTCCAGCGCGGTGTCCAGGTGCCGCTCGATGCTGGAACGCGCCAGCAGCGGAAACTGCGAGTGGTAGACGCACAGGTGCACACGCACGCCCGGTGCATGAGCGCCCTGGCCATACATGGCCACGGCCACGTCGAACAGCGGTTCGATGTTGGCCATGCGGATGAGGCCGAAGCTCACGCGCTTGCCGCTGGCGGGATCGATGCCATGGTTGCCCGGCTGCTGGTGCAGTTGCCATGCATGCTCCAGCGCGATGCGCGCAAAATCCCGGCGCCGCGCGGCCGGGTCCAGCCCCTGCCAGCCGGCAGGCAGGGGAGCGATGGCAGCCAGGCGTCGCACCTCGGCCCGGGCGAGCTGGGCCACGCGCTTTTGCACAAAGCCTTCATGGCCTGTGCGAAACCCTGCGCCATCGGCGCAGTCCAGTGCCTGCTGGTGGAACTCGTCCACCCACAGGCAGCAGATGGCCACGGGCTCCCCGGGCCGCTCGCCGCGATGGCGCTGGAAGATCTCGCGCCCGGCGCAGTATGCCAGGTACAGCCCCTCCACCAGCGCTGGCGGCAAGGTGGCCGAGGACAGCAGCACGCGTGAGCCCAGCAGGCCTGCCCAGTGCACGAGCCGCGTGAGCGCGGGCAGGTCGGCCATGTCGAAATCATCGGGCTCGTCCAGTACGAGGTCGCCCGTCATGAGGCGCAGCATGGGCGCGATCTGGCGGCCGCCGCGCAGGCTTTCGGTGGCGGGCGTGAGGTGGTCCACGGTGCAGGCCAGCACGGGCGCGGCGATCAGCGAGCGCACCTGCGCATCGTCGGTCAGGCGCTGCAGCAGTGGGTGCTGGTCATTGCCGTCGAACAGGACTTGCCCGCCTTCGTCGAGCAGCGCCTGGCGCGAGGCCGAACCCGTGGCCTCGGCCTGCGCTTGCCAGTACTCGAACAGCGCGCGGCTGGCCGCGCCGCCGACCTTGATGGCGAGCTGGTCGTCGCCCAGGCCCAGGTCGCTCTGGAACACCCGCCCCGTCTGCAGCGTGAGCGTGCGCAGGCCGATGGCGAAGGCACAGCGCATGCCCACGCCCGGGTCAGCCAGCGCGTTCATGATGCGGGCATTGCCCAGCGTCTTGCCGCAGCCGGTGGAAGCCATATTGACGATGAAGCCGCCCTGGCTGGCGGCCCGGTGGCGCACGCTGGCAGCAAGGTCGGCGGCCTTGTCCTGCCACTGGAAGCGCGCATTGCTGCTGCGCTTCTTGAGGCCGCGATGGCTGCGCAGGGCCGGCAGGCTGCGCGCCAGCGTGGGCAGCGAACGCGCCACCAGCGTGGCATGGGCCTGCACGCCGAGCAGGTGCTCGTCCAGTGTCTGGTTGAACGCGGACGCGGCACCTGGAGCTGCACTCTTGCGCCGGGTGTTGGCGTACAGCGGATAGCCCGCGTTGCGGAAAGGCTGGCGGCGCGCTTCGTCCTCGATGCTGGAGTAGTGATGGTCGGCCAGCATCAGGCACAGGCGCGAGAGGTGCAGCGTGAACGGATCGCCCAGGCTTGCAGCGTCAAGCGACCGGCCCGTCAGTTCCTGCAGCTTGAGCGCATAGCGCGCCGCCTGCTTGCGCCAGGCGGCCGTGGCCACCGGAAGGCCCTGCGGGAAGTCCCAATGGGAGCGCACTTTTGCCGGATCGGCTTTCTCGCGCGGCTCGTTCCAGTCAGCGCTGATGCGCTGCAGCAGCTGCTCCATCTCATTGCTGTTGACGAAGCGCGGGCGCGCGCCAAAGCGGCACCATTGGCGGCGGTCGGGCTCCAGCTCGTCGTCGGACTCCTGCCGGCCTGCAGCGACCGGCATGCAGGGCAGCCGATGGTGTGTCAGAACCAGCCATGCCACGGCGGTGGCCAGCGGCGGCAGCACCTTGAACGGCAGATGCTGGCTGGCCTGCGGCTCGTCCAGGCCATCGCGCAGAAGGCGGCCGCTGCGGTGATCCAGCCATTGCGCCTCAAAGGCCCGGGCGTCGGCGGCCTCATCTACACAGGCTGCCAGCCTTTGCAGCCATGCCGCGTCGCTGTCGCCGCCCACGAAAGCCTGGAACAGCCGCACCGACACCCATTCATGGCGGTAGTGGTTGCGCTCGCGCAGGCCCGGATTCTTCAGCCGGTCCTGGAATGCCTGGGTGGCCTTGCCCAGGTCATGCACCAGGGCAGCCAAAGCGGCCAGCGCCGTGATCAGTGGCAGGTGGTGCCAGTGGCTTTCGTCTTCTGCGCGCAGCACGTTGCTGGCCGTGGTGTTGGTGGGCACGGCGCCTTCTGCGTTGAACTGGCGCCCGTCGCCCACGATCCACAGCAGTTCGCTGTGGTCGCGCCCGCGTATCCAGTGGCAGGCCACGGCGGTGTTCTTGCGCGCGGTCTGGCGCAGCAGCTTGCGCACGGTGTCGAGCCCAGCCGCGGTGATGGGCGTCTGCCAGGTGCGATCGCCGCGCCGCTCGGCAAACTGGTCGAGGATGCGGCGCGTTTCGGTGAGGGCGCGCTTGCTGCACTGGGAGACGAAGAGCACGTTCATGTGTCGGCCTCCTGCGCAGCGCCGGGCGTTGTGGGCGTTGTGGGCGCGCCGGCCAGGCGCGCCGTGTCGACGGCAATGCGCTTGAGCGTGTCGATGATGAAGTCCAGCGATTCGCTGCGCGTGAGCGCCTCGATGCATTGGCGGCGAAATTGCGGCTCGTCGTCGCCGCGCATGGCCGACAGGAAGGCCTGGGGCAGTATGGCCGCATCCTTGACCAGATCGGCCGCATCGAACACCAGGCCTCCGCGCCGCGTCTTGCCATGCAGAACGGCCAGACCGTGGGGCAGGCCAAGCACCCAGGTGGCCGTGGCGCCCAGTCCGTAGGCCAGGTAGTTGCCATGGTCCAGATAGCGGTTGGCTGCATCGGTGCCGGTGCCACGCTTGGCGCGCGTGAATTCGCCATATCCCACGGCGTCCACAGCGAGCTTGAACAAGGCCTTGGTCAGCCGTGCCTCATCGGTCAGCAGTGTCATGACATCGGGCGCATTGGCCATCAGCGCCGCAAATTGCTGCACCAGAGCCTTCAGGCGCTCCATGTCCACGGCAAAGCCGGATTCACGCAAGGCACGTGCACCCCATTCCTGCTGCAGCCGCTGCAATCGCAAAGCCTGCAATTGTTTGGCGGCATGCAGGCGCAGTTCATCGTCAAACCAGAATTGGACCCAGGCCTGCAGGTATTCAGTGGGGCGGTACTCGCTTTGCGGAGTGAGCCAGGCGACTTCCACATCGACTTCATTGGCGCTGAACAAAGGCGTGCCGCCGCCGCCGCAAAAGCCGACCAGCACGCCCGCCTTGGCCAGTTCCCGCATGGCCGCCTGCGTGATGGAGGTGCCGGTGCCCAGCAGGATGCTGGTGGTGTTGGCAATGGGAATATTCCAATACAGGCTGCGCTTGCCGGCATCGGTCACATATTCCACCCGCCCGCCATTGACCAGGACACGGCAGTGCTCAAGGTAATAGATGTTGGCGCGTTTGGAATGGAGAATGGTCTTGAGATCCTGGCCCTTGATATCCTGCATTGCAGCCTCCCGCAGGCAGTTGTATCAAATTGCCAATCCCCTTCAATGGCTTGTCCCAGGAATAAAAAGGCGCCTTGCTTCCACAAGGCGCCTTTCTTTACATCCCAGTGAATGATCACTGCATCTGCTTCAGATTCCCGATGCGCACCAGCATTTCTGTGAACATCTGCATGTCGGCGCGCAGGTCGGGCAGTTCCTTGTATTCGAGCGCGTTGTGCGCCGTGTACTTCTTGCCGGGCATGGCAGGGCCGAAGTTGATGGCGTTGGGCATGAGCTTGGCCGTGGTGCTGCCGGCCGTGGGCACGGGCTTGGCGTCCAGGCCCGTGGTGTCGCCGAAGATGTTGAGCAGGGTGGACAGCCAGGCCCCCTTGGGGTCGCGCGCCATCCAGTTGCCCTGGGTGTATTGCAGGGTCAAGGGGACCTTGGCGGCCGCGCTCCAGCGGGTGATGCGTTGCTCGACTTCGGCGCGCAGTTGCTCGGGCGTCTTGCCGCGCGGCATGCGCACGTTGGTGGTGACTTCCAGCTTGCCGTCTGCCGCCTTGATGAGGTTGGGCGACAGGGTCAGCGGGCCCATGAAGTCGTCGGCATAGGCAACGCCCAGTTGCTTGCCGAAGTAGTCGAGGCCGAAGGCGCCGTTGATGTAGCGCAGGGCGTTGCTGTAGGCATTGGGCTGGACCAGGGCCACGCCATCGGTGGGCATGAGCACCTGCTGCAGGAACAGCGTCAGGCGCGGCACGGGGTTGACGCCTTCCTCGGGGCGCGAGCCGTGGGCCGAGGTGCCCGTGACCTTGACGGTGGCTGCGGTGCCGCTGCGCTGGATGTCGATGGTGAACGGCCCGCCCTGCCCTGCATAGCTCGTGGTGAAGTCACCCTTGGCCGCCTGCAGGCGCGCGGCGATGGCGGCAATGGCGGCTTCGTCGCTGGCCGTGATGGTGGCGGTGGCGGTCTGGGCAATGGCGTTGGCCGAGGCGGCGCCGGCCATGGCGGTGATGGCCGGGCGGGCGGGGTCGATCTTCACGTCATCGAACACGGCCTTGAGCGCGCCCGAGCCCTTTTCCGCGACGACGGCGGGGTACTTGCTGTCCAGCACGATGTTGTAGGCAGGCAGCGTGGTCTTGCCCTGGTAGTACTTCATGGCGTCGCCGCCGGTTTCCTCGGTGGTCTCGATCATGAGGCGTATTCCCCGCGACAGGGGCAGGCCGCTGTCTTTGACGGCCTTCATGGCGAACAGCACGGTGGCGATGGAGCCCTTGTCGTCGATGGTGCCGCGCCCGTAGATCCGATCAGGCATGGGTGGGACAAGCACCGGGGGATGGCTCATCAGGGTGAGCCCGCTGTTGCCGGGCACAAAGGTAACCTCGAATGGGTTGATTTGCTTGCCGTCCAGCACCCATTCGGCGGCCACGGCAGGTACGACGTCGGCATGGGTGAGGATGCCGAATTCATCGGTGCCCGCGTTCACTGCGTTCGCAGGCAGGGTGACCTCGAAGATGCGGTTGTCCACGTTGCGGTACTGCAGGCCGAAATCCCTGGCCATCTGCTGCACCAGTTCGCCGAAGGCCAGGATGGCCGGGCTTTCGTGCGGCGGCACCTTGGGGTCGCGCACCGTGGGCAGGGCGACCATGCGCTCGATGCTGGCCAGCACGGCCTGCTCCTGCGTCAGCCGCGTGTACAGGCCCAGCAGGCGGGCGATGTGGTCGAGGTCCTCCCCCGCAAGCGCCTGGCCTGCCGCATGTCGCTGCACGGCCTGGGCGATGGCAGGCTGCGCGGCCGCAGCCTGCTTCAGGAAGCTGGCGAAGTCGGTGGGTGCCGGCTGCGCCTGGGCCAGCGCGTCCAGCGCGGGCTTCCTGAGGGTGTCGGCGCCGGCCGCGCCGCTCCACGCCAGGGCCATGCTCATGGCAAGGGCCAGGGTGGAGGCTTTGAACGGATGGTTCTTCATGGTCGTCGGTCTGTCGATGAATGCTGAGGCCGCAAGAATACGGGCTTTGCGGGGCTTTTCCGGCCAGGACGTGCTCGCAGATCGCGCCAGAATCCGCCCCAGAACAGCAGGTCTGCGGCGCGCTATGCCGCGGTGGCCGGAGCTATCGACAGCGGAATGGTCACGGGCCCGTCGTTGAGCAGGTGCACCTGCATGTCGGCCCCGAAGCGGCCCGTGGCGACTTCCGGGTGCAGGGCGCGCGCCCGCTGGACGATGTAGTCGTACAGGCGCTCGCCCTCGGCCGGTGGCGCGGCGCGCGTGAAGCTGGGGCGGTTGCCGCCGCCGGTGTCGGCCGCCAGCGTGAACTGGCTGACGATGAGCAGGCCGCCGCAGGCGCCCTGCCCGTCCAGGTCCTGCACGCTGCGGTTCATCTTGCCCGCGTCGTCGGCAAAGATGCGCAGCTTGAGCATCTTGGCCAGCAGCTTGTCGGCTTCGGCCTCGGTGTCGCCGCGCTCGGCGCAGACCAGGGCCAGCAGGCCGGGGCCTATGCTGCCGGCGACCTGGCCGTCGATTTCCACGCGGGCCTGTTTCACGCGCTGCAGGATGCTGATCATTGTTCGGTGTTCTTGTCGGTGGATGGGGAAGGAGTGTCCGCCTGGCCTGCCGCCTCGATGGCGGCTTCCATGGCGGTCTGCATGCCCAGGGGCAGCAGCTCGATGCGCGCATACAGGCCGGGCACGGCCTGCAGCAGTTCGGCCTCGATCTCGGTGCGCAGCCGCGCGGCGCGGGCCACGCTCCAGTCGCCGGGCACATGCATGTGCAGGTCGGCAAAGCTGCGCTCGCCGGCACGCCGGCTGGAGATGTTGTCAAAGACCACGCCCTGCTCGCGGTGCGCATGGCGGTCCAGCACGGTGTCGATGCGCAGGCGCTCGGGCGCGTCCAGCGCCTGGTCCATCAGGCCCTGGGACGACTGCCAGACCAGTTGCGCGCCCTGCACGCAGATGTTGAGCGCCACGCCTATGGCCACGGCCGCATCCAGCCACAGCCAGCCCGTGAGCGATGCGCCGATCAGGCCGATGACGACGCCGGCCGAGGTCCAGACATCGGTGAGCAGGTGGCGGGCATCTCCCTCCAGCGCCATGGAGCGGTGCTGGCGCGCCGAGCGCAGCATGGCCACGGCCAGCAGCCCGTTGAGGGCCGAGCTGACCACGGACAGCGCCAGGCCCCAGCCCAGCTGCTCCAGCGGCTGCGGGTTCCACAGCCGCGCCAGCGCCGCCCAGGCGATGGCCAGGCTGGCGCCGATGACCAGGATGCCCTCGAAGCCCGCAGAGAAGTACTCGGCCTTGTGGTGGCCATAGGGATGATCGGTGTCGGCCGGCCGCTTGGCGATGGTGACCATGGTCAGCGCGAACACGGCACCGGCCAGGTTGACGAAGGATTCGAGCGCGTCCGACAGCAGGCCCACCGAGCCCGTGAGCCACCAGGCCAGGGTCTTGAGCACGATGGTCAGCAGCGCCACAACGACCGAGATGCGCAGCAGGCTGTGCGGCGCCATCCAGTCGGGTGCGTTGGCGGTAGATGGAGTGGACTCGGCCATGCTGCGCTGCGATAGGTGGGGGTGCTGCGGATTAGACCACTGCCTGCGCGGGCCTCATGCCAGAATCCGCGCCATGGATGGATGGCAGCGATCAGCGGGGTGGGTGCTGGCCTGGGCCGTGGCCGCAGGCTGCGGCGCGGCCTGGCTGGCGCATGGGCGCCTGCAGTCGCTGCGCGAGGTCTTCGATACCGATGCCCGCATTGCCCACCGGCTGCTGAGCCAGCGCATGGTGCAGCACGATGCCATCCTGGGCACGCTGGCGCTGCTGCAGCCGCGTCAGCCCGCGCCCGACCAGGCCTCATGGAAGCAGTTGCCGCGCCTGTATCCGCAGGTGTTGGATGTGGCGCGCCGCTCGGCCGCCGCAGGCGAGTCCTGGCCCGCGCCCTGGCCGCACGGCATGGCCGAGGCCGAGCGCCGCTCCCAGGCCAGCGGCCATGCCGAACTGGCCCTGGCCGATCTGGCCCGGGGCCGCCTGTACCTGGTGCAGGCCGGGCTGCCGGCCAGCTATGCATTGCTGCTGGACCTGCGCGCCACCATTCCCGCCGACGAATGGCCCATGCCACCGGCCACCAGTCCGGTGCGCGCCTGGCTGGCCCTGGGCGGGCAGGAATTCCTGATCCAGCCAGGCAGCACCGGCTCGCCAGGCTGGAACACATGGTCCTGGGAGGTGAGCAAGACCCTGGCCTCACCCAGCCAGCCGCTGGTGCTGTACCTGCGCCAGCCGCTGGACGCCTCGGTGCTGCCCTGGACGGCCATGCTGGGCTGGGCCCTGGGCTGTGCGCTGGCCGTGGCAGCGCTGCGCGCCCTGCTGCGCCAGCGCGTGGCCCGCCGCCGCGCCGAGCAGTTGCTGCAGCTGGGCCAGGTGGCGCGGCTCAATACGCTGGGCGAACTGGCCGCCGGCATGGCGCATGAGCTGAACCAGCCGCTGACGGCCGTGCTGTCCAACAGCCAGGCCGCGCGCCGCCTGCTGGCCGAGGACCCGCCCGAGATGGACGCCGCCCGCCAGGCCATGACGCAGGCGGCCGAGCAGGCCAAGCGTGCGTCCGCCGTGGTAGGCCGGCTGCGCCGCCTGGTGGAGCAACCGGGGCTTGCGCCCCAGGCCGAGCCGCTGGATCTGAACCAGGCCGTTGCCGAAGCGCTTTATCTGCTGGAGCCCGAGCTGCGGCGCCGCCAGGTCCAGGTCAAGGTGCAGATGAAAGTGCAGGCCGCCGATCTGCCCGCCGCCCAGGCCGACCCCGTGGCCGTGCAGCAGATACTGCACAACCTGCTGGTCAATGCGCTGCAGGCCATGCAAGAGCAGCCGCCCGCAACACGCCATCTGCGGGTGGAGCTGGAACGACGCGACACCCGCCTGCTGGTGGCGGTGCAGGACAGCGGACCCGGCGTGGCGCCCGAGATGCGCCAGCGCCTGTTCACCCCGTTTGCCACGGGCCGCGCCCAGGGGCTGGGCCTGGGCCTGACGTTGAGCCAGAGCCTGGCCGAATCCATGGGCGGCAGCCTGGAGCTGGCCGCCTCGGGACCGGGCAGCGGAGCCCGCTTCGAGCTGCTGCTGCCTGCTGCGTGCGCCAGTGCATGCGCCAATGCATCCACGGCACGCGCCGCCCCCACCGCATCCACACCACCACCACCGAACCCATGACTGCCGCGCCTGCCCAAGACCTGTCCCCGCTGATCCATCTGGTCGATGACGACGAGGCCGTGCGCGACAGCCTGGCCCTGCTGATCGGCACCGTGGGCCTGCGCGTGAAGTGCTGGGCCGATCCGCTGGCCTTTCTCGAAGGGCTGGACCGCCAGGGCATAGGCGCCATCGTGATGGACGTGCGCATGCCCGGCATCGGCGGACTGGCCCTGCTGGGCCGGCTGGTGGAGCAGGGCGTGGACCAGCCCGTGATCATGCTCACCGGCCATGGCACGGTGGACATGTGCCGGCGCGCCTTCAAGGCCGGCGCGGCCGAGTTCCTGGAAAAGCCCGTGGACGACGAAGTGCTGATCGACGCGCTGCAAGGCGCAGTGCGCCAGCATGTGCAGTCGCGCGAACGCCAGCAGGCCGACCGCGATGCGCAGCAGCGCTTCGCCCAGCTCTCGGCACGCGAGCGCGAGGTGCTGGCGCTGATCGTGCAGGGCCTGACCAACAAGGAGATAGGCCGCAGCCTGGAGCTGTCGCCGCGCACGGTGGAAACGCACCGGGCCAACCTCTTCGCCAAGCTGGAGGCGCCCAGCCTGGCCCAGCTCATACGCCGCTACGCCAGCCTGGCGGACACGGCGGCAGGCGCCTGAAGCGCCACCTCCTCGCCCAGCAGCGCGCCTGGCTTCTCCGTATTTCTACGCAGCGCCGCGCGTAGCCGTCCGAATGGTGCGCGGCGGCGGCATTTTCTACAGTGCATGCATGCCGTCCGGGCTTGTGGCCCGGGCCGTACTGACCCCCAAGGAGAAGACCATGCAACGCCACGCCACCAAGCTCGCCACCCTCGCTGCCCTGACCCTGGGCCTGATCACCACCGCCGCCCAGGCCGAGGCCGTGCGCACGGAAAAGAACATGTCGCTGGAGCTGGCCAACCAGATCGCCGCACGCAGCGTGGCCGCCTGCGCCGCCGACGGCTATGCCGTCACCGCCACCGTGGTGGACCGTGCCGGCACCGTGCGCGCCGTGCAGCGCGCCGACAATGCCGGCCCCCACACGCTGGAGGCCAGCCGCCTGAAGGCCTACACGGCCGCATCAGCCAAGAACAGCACGCTGGCCATCATGGAAGGCGCGCAGAAGAACCCCGGCGCCGCCAACCTGGTGAACATTCCCGGCTACCTGCTGCTGGGCGGTGGCCTGCCGGTGAAGGTGGGCAACGAGGTGATCGGCGCCGTGGGCATCGGCGGCGCGCCCGGCGGCCATCTGGACGACAAGTGCGCCCAGACTGCACTGGGCCAGGTGCAGGACCTGCTCAAGTAAAGAAGCCGCGCCGCACGTGATGCGGCGCTGCAAAAAAAAGACAGGCCGCCATGGCGGCCCCCGATGCCCGACAGCCGCACGCGCTCCCACGCGTCAGCGGCCGCTCACCCTCGCACAAGAGCGCTATCAAAATCTCGGCGATTCCGCTATAAATCCCCAGCGAGGGGGACGCATGCCAGAGAACATCGATGCGCAAGACACGGGGCCCGACGATGCGCTGTTGCGGCTGATAGCAGATACGGCTCCGGCCATGCTGGCCTACTTCGATGCGCGCACGCTGCGCTGCCGCTTCGCCAACATCAACTACGCACGCAATTTCGGATTGACGCCCGCCGAGGCGGTCGGCAAGACCGTGCGCGAGATCGTGGGCGAAGCCGTGTGGCAGCTCATCGCCGAGCATGTGGAGCGCGGCCTGCGCGGCGAACATGTGCGCTACGAGCGCGAGGTACCCCAGCCGGATGGCCCGCCTCGCCATATCGAATCGCTGCTGATGCCGCACTTCGAGCACGGGCAGCTGCAGGGCGCCGTGGTGCAGATCACCGACGTGAGCCACCACCACCATGTGGCGCAGAAGGTGCGCGACAGCGAAGAGCGCATGCGCAAGTTCACCGAGGTCACGACCGAGGCCATCGTCATGCACCGCGATGGCCTGATCATCGACGGCAACGAGGCCCTGTCCCGCCTGGCCGGCTACACGCTGGACGAGCTGACCGGCCGCCCCATCCTCGACTACATCTGCCCCGAATTCCGCCTCTACGCACTGCAGTACATGCGCAGCGGCCGCGAGGACCGCTTCGACGGCGCCATCCAGCACAAGGACGGCCACCGCATCCCCGTGGAGATCGAGGCCAAGACCATGCCGGCCGAGGGCGGGCCCTACCGCATCGTGCTGGTGCGCGACATCACGCTGCGCCAGCTGGCTCAGGAGCGCATGGACTTCCTGGCCCAGCACGACCAGCTGACCCAGTTGCCCAACCGGGTGCGCCTGATCCAGATGCTGCGCCAGGCGCTGTCGCTGGCCTCGGTCAAGCAGCGCACGCTGGCCGTGCTCCTCATCGACCTGGACCATTTCAAGACCATCAACGACTCGCTGGGCCACCAGGCCGGCGACCTGCTGCTGTGCGAGGTCGCCCAGCGCCTGCGCGGCAGCGTGCGCGCCCATGATCTGGTGGCGCGCGTGGGCGGCGACGAATTCGTGGTCGTGCTCACCGATGATCCCGATCCGCAGGAAACCGAGACACAGGCCAGCCACCTGCAGCGCATCATCGAGGCGCCCTGCGCCATCGATGGCACGCCGCTGGTGATCTCGCCGTGCATGGGCATCGCCATGTACCCCGGCGACGGGAAAAACGCCGAAGAGCTGCTCAACCGCGCCGAAAGCGCCATGCACATGGCCAAGGACAGCGGCCGGCGCAACCTGCAGTTCTATGCACCCGCCCAGGACGGCCAGGCCACCCAGGCCCAGATGCTGATGCAGGAGCAGCAGCTGCGCGGCGCGCTGGAGCGCGGCGAGTTCGAGCTGTACTACCAGCCCCAGACCTTCACGGCCGATGGCCGGCTGGCCGGCTTCGAGGCCCTGGTGCGCTGGCGCCACCCGCAGCGCGGCCTGGTCCTGCCCGGCGAGTTCATCGGCTTTGCCGAGGCACGCGGCCTGATCTCGGCCATAGACCACTGGGTGCTGCGCGAGGCCTGCCGCCAGGCGCGCCAGTGGCAGGACGAGGGCCTGGCGCCGGTGCCGCTGTCCGTGAACCTCTCGGCGTTGGAATTCCGCCAGCGCGACATGGCGCGCGAGGTGGCACAGGTGCTGGAGGAAACGGGGCTGGAGGCGCGCTGGCTGCACATCGAGCTGACCGAGTCCACGCTGATGCACACCAGCGGGCAGGTGCAGGACACCTTGCAGGCGCTGCAGGCCCTGGGCGTGGGCCTGGCCATCGACGACTTCGGCACCGGCTACTCCTCGCTGGCCTACCTGCGCCGCCACCCGATCAACCAGCTCAAGATAGACCGCTCCTTCATCGCCGACGTCCCCGATAGCGAGGACGACACGGCCATCGTCACCGCCATCGTGCAGATGGGCCACAGCCTGCACCTGGACATCGTGGCGGAAGGCGTGGAAACACCTGCCCAATTGGCGCTTTTGCGCGAGCTGGGCTGCGGCATGATGCAGGGATACCTTGTGGCGCCACCCCTGCCGGCCGAGAGGGCGCGCGCCTGGCAATTGCACAACAGTCATCCAGTCCAACGACAATAGCCCATGGTTTTGCTTCACAACCCCTCGCAGGCCTCCAGGGCCGCAGCCACCTTGCACACCGACCCCCAGCGGGCCCTGGAGCACGTACAGCAGATCTACCGGGAGCAGATAGAGCACCTTCGCTCGAACATGCAGCGCTTCGTCTCCGGCGAAACCCCGGCCGCTCCCGTCCACGCCTACTACCCCTTCGTTCGCATGCACACGAGCACCGTGGCGCGCGCCGACACGCAGCTGGCCTACGGCTTCGTCGAGGGTCCGGGCACGCACGAGGCCACGCTCACGCGGCCCGACCTGTTCTCGCGCTACTACGCCGAGCAGTTCCGCCTGCTGATCAAGAGCCACGGCGTGCCGCTGGAGGTGGGCCTGAGCGACAAGCCCATTCCCATCCACTTCTCGTTCGCCGAGAACGACCACATCGAGGGAACGCTCACGCGCGAGCGGCGCCAGCTGATGCGCGATGTGTTCGACCTGCCCGACCTCGAAGCCATGGACGACGGCATTGCCAACGGCACCTGGCGCCCGCATCCCGGCGAGGCCCTGCCGCTGTCCCTGTTCACCGCCCCGCGCGTGGACTACTCGCTGCACCGCCTGCGCCACTACACGGGCACCCAGCCCGAGTGGTTCCAGAACTTCGTGCTGTTCACCAACTACCAGTTCTACATCGACGAATTCATCCGCCTGGGCCACGCCGAGATGGCCCGGGAAGACAGCGAATACGTGGCCTTCATCGAGCCCGGCAACGTGGTCACGCGCCGCACCGGCCTGCCGGCCCAGCCCAATGACGAGCTGGGCACGCCGCCGCCGCGCCTGCCGCAGATGCCGGCCTACCACCTGGTGCGCGCCGACCACAGCGGCATCACCATGGTCAACATCGGCGTGGGCCCGGCCAATGCCAAGACCATCACCGACCACATTGCCGTGCTGCGCCCGCATGCCTGGATGATGCTGGGCCACTGCGCGGGCCTGCGCAACAGCCAGCAACTGGGCGACTACGTGCTGGCCCACGCCTATGTGCGCGAGGACCATGTGCTGGACGAGGAGCTGCCGCTGTGGGTGCCCATTCCCGCGCTGGCCGAAATCCAGCTGGCACTGCAGCAGGCCGTGGCCGACGTCACGCAGATGGACGGGCCCGACCTCAAGCGCATCATGCGCACCGGCACCGTGGCCAGCACCGACAATCGCAACTGGGAGCTGCTGCCCAACAACCTGCCCCAGCTGCGTTTCAGCCAGAGCCGCGCCGTGGCGCTGGACATGGAAAGCGCCACCATCGCGGCCAACGGCTTCCGCTTCCGCGTGCCCTATGGAACGCTGCTGTGCGTGTCCGACAAGCCGCTGCACGGCGAGATCAAGCTGCCCGGCATGGCCAACCACTTCTACCGCGAGCGCGTGGACCAGCATCTGCGCATAGGCATGCGCGCCATCGACATCCTGCGCGAAGGCGGCACCCAGCGCCTGCACAGCCGCAAGCTGCGCAGCTTCGCGGAGGTGGCGTTCCAGTAGCGCCCCGCCACCGGCCACCTCCTGCCTCGGGCCACGCTTCGCACCGCCATCCAGGGACGCACATGCCATCCACGCTGCCCACCCTGGACTTTTTCTCCATGACCGCCGTCGTGGCCATCAACATGATGGCCATGTCGGCCGCCCTGCCGCTGGCCATGGGGCGGCGCGTCAGCGGTGCGGCGCGCCATGCGCAGCACTTCTTCCTGATGCAGGCCCTGGCCTGGACCCTCATCCTGATCGCCAGCCGCCTGCCCCACGGCCTGATGGGACGTGACCTGCTGTCGCTGGGCGCGGCGGCGTTGGCCGCCACCGCCCAGTGGCAGATGGCGCGCGCCCTGCGTGAATGGCTGGGGCCGCGCCCGATGCTGCTGGAGCGCGGCCTGATCGCGCTGTGCGTGCTGGGGCCGCTGGGCTTTGCGCTGCTGCTGCCCCAGGCGGCCCTGCGCACCGGCTGGTTCAGCGCCGTCCATGGCCTGTGCCTGATGGCGCTGGCCGGCCTGTGCCTGGACCCACAGCGGCCCGTGGCGCGCAGCTGGCGCTACCTGATGTGCGGCGTGGCCGCCTTCATGGGGCTGATGCTGTTCGTGCGCAGCTACCTGGCCCTGGCCACGCCCTTCCTGCCCAGCTTCACCGCAGACAGCGGCGCCAACCAGATCTTCGCCCTGCTGACCACGCTGAGCAGCACGCTGCTCATGGTGGCCGTGCTCGTGGCCTGGCGCGACGAGACCAGCCAGCAACTGCGCGACCTGGCCTTGCAGGACATGCTCACCGGGCTGCCCAACCGCCGCGCCCTGCTGGAGCGCGCACCCGCCATGCTGGCCCATGCCCAGCGCCACCGCCAGGCCCTGGCCCTGGTGATGCTGGACCTGGACCACTTCAAGCATGTCAACGACGAGCACGGCCACGCCGTGGGCGACCAGACGCTGTGCCTGTTCGCCCGCCTGCTGCAGCAGCAGCTGCGCAGCGACGAAATCGCCGCGCGCTGGGGCGGCGAGGAGTTCTGCCTGCTGCTCTACACCACGGACGACGGCGTGGACACCCTGTGCACCCGCCTGCAGTCCGCGCTGCTGCAGGCCTCGCGCAAGGTGCTGGGCTTCGAAGTGCGCTTCAGCGCCGGCTGCGCCCACGCACCCCAGGCCTGGAACGGCCTGTGCCTGGAACTGATGCTGGCCCCCGCAGACGCCGCCCTCTACGCCGCAAAGCGCCGCGGGCGCGACTGCTGGACGCAGGTGCGGCTGAGTCCGGTGGCCGCGTCCGAGGAGCAGGGGCCGCAGCCGTCGGCCTCCATCCCGGAGCAGGCCATGGCGCACGGGCGCACGCCAGGCACCTAGAGGGCTCCCCCGCGGATCATGTCCACCGCCTTCTCCGCAATCATCACCGTGGGCGCATTGGTGTTGCCGCTGACGATGCGCGGCATGACCGAGGCATCGACCACGCGCAGGCCCTTGATGCCGTAGACACGCAGCTGCGCATCGACCACGTCCATGGGCCCCGGCCCCATGCGGCAGCTGCCCACGGGGTGGTAGATGGTGTCGGCATGGCTGCGAATGAAGGCCTCGATGCCTGCATCGTCCTGCGCGCCGGCCGAGGCCGGCATCTCGCGCCCGCCCAGGGCCGCCAGCGCCGGCTGGGCCAGGATCTCGTGGGCGCGGCGCACGCCGTTCACCATGCGCCGCAGGTCCTGCGCGTCGGAGAAAAAGGCCGGGTCCACCAGCGGCAGGGCCAGCGGGTCGGCACTGGCAAGGCGCAGGCTGCCCCGGCTGGCCGGCTGCAGCACGCAGACATGCAGCGAATAGCCATGGCCCCAGACCGTCTTGCGCCCGTGGTCCACCAGCTTGGCGACAACGAAGTGCAGTTGCAGATCGGGCGCAGGCTCGCCAGGGCTGCTGCGGATGAAGCCGCCCGCCTCGGCAAAGTTGGTGGTCAGCATGCCGCGCCGCTGGCTGCGCCATTGGCCCACGGCGGCCAGCAATCTGCGCGCACCGCCCAGTGACAGGCCGAAGCTGTCGGTCAGCTGCGCGCCATCGACCACCAGCACCACATCCGGGTGGTCATGCAGATGGGCGCCCACGCCGGGCAGATGGTGGACCACATCGATTCCCAGCGAACGCAGGTGATCGCCCGGCCCCACGCCAGACAGCATCAGCAGCTGCGGCGACAGCAGTGCGCCGCCGCAAAGCAGCACCTCGCGCCGGCAGTGCAGTTGCTGCACCGTACCGCCCTGCAGGTACTCCACGCCCACGGCGCGCCGGCCCTCGAACAGAATGCGCAGCACCTGGGCACCCGTTTCCACACGCAGATTGGGCCTGGCACGGTGCGGCGCCAGATAGGCCTTGGCGACGTGGTGGCGCTCGCCGTTGCGCTGGGTGACCTGGTACAGCCCCACGCCCTCCTGCGCCTGGCCGTTGAAATCCGCGTTGTGCGCATGGCCGGCCTGCACGCCCGCCTGCACGAAGGCCCGGGACAGCGGGTTGGGATCGCGCAGGTCGGCCACGTTCAGCGGCCCGTCCGCGCCATGCCAGGCATCGGCGCCGCGTTCGTTGTGCTCGGCGCGCAGGAAATAGGGCAGCACCTCGCTCCAGCTCCAGCCCGGGTTGCCCTGGGCCGCCCAGTGGTCGTAGTCGGCCGGCTGGCCGCGCACATAGACCATGGCGTTGACCGCGCTGGAGCCGCCCAGCACCTTGCCCCGCGGCTGGTGGCCGCGCCGCCCGCCCAGGCCCGGCTGCGGCACGGTGGACAGGCCCCAGCTGTGGCGCCCGCCCTTGGCCATGGCGGCCATGCCCGCCGGACAGTGGATGAGCACGCTGGAGTCGGGGGGCCCGGCCTCCAGCAGCGCCACCTGCGTCTCGGCATCCTCGCTGAGCCGCCCGGCCAGCACCGAGCCCGCCGATCCCCCTCCGATCACGATGTAGTCCAGCATGTCTCCCCTCCCCTGCGGTGTAGCCATCCACTGTTGCAGTCGCCTGCGCGGCGCCGCAAGCCGGGGCAAACCCGGTGGATGCTCCGAATCCCGCTACGATCGCCGGATCGCATTCACGTTCGCATTCACTTTGTTCGTTTCAGGAGACTGACAGTCATGGCAATTCAAACCGTAGGCATCATCGGCGCAGGCACCATGGGCAACGGCATCGCGCAGGCCTGCGCGGTATCGGGCATCGACGTGGTCATGGTGGACATCTCGGAGGCCGCCGTCCAGAAGGGCGTGGCCACCGTCTCGGGCAGCCTGGACCGCCTGATCAAGAAGGAAAAGCTGACCGAGGCAGAGAAGACCGCCGCCCTGGCCCGCATCAAGACATCGACCGACTACGCGGCGCTCAAGGGCGCGCAACTGGTCATCGAGGCCGCCACCGAGAACTACGAGCTCAAGGTCAAGATCCTCAAGCAGCTGGACGCCCTGCTGGATGCCGACGTCATCGTCGCCACCAACACCTCGTCCATCTCCATCACCCAGCTGGCCGCCGTGACGGGCCGTGCCGACAAGTTCATCGGCATGCACTTCTTCAACCCCGTGCCCATGATGGCGCTGGTGGAGATCATCGTCGGCCTGCAGACCAGCGACGAGACACACGCCACGGTCAAGGAACTGTCCGAGCGCCTGGGCAAGAGCCCCATCACCGTGAAGAACGCCCCCGGCTTCGTGGTCAACCGCATCCTGGTGCCCATGATCAACGAGGCCTTCTTCGTGCTCGCCGAAGGCCTGGCATCGGCCGAGGACATCGACGCCGGCATGAAGCTGGGCTGCAACCAGCCCATCGGCCCGCTGGCCCTGGCCGACATGATCGGCCTGGACGTGTGCCTGGCCGTGATGGAGGTTTACCTCAAGGAATTCGGCGACAGCAAGTACCGCGCCTGCCCCCTGCTCAAGGAAATGGTGGCCGCCGGCCGCCTGGGCCGCAAGACGGGCCGCGGCGTGTACAGCTACTGATACACCGCCCCCAAGGCCAAGCGAAGGCGAAGGCAGCTCAGGCTGGCCTTCGCCTTTTGTTTTGGTGGCCGCGCGCTACTTGGTTTTGCGCACCAGCGCCAGCATGTCCTCGATGACGATGTGACGTATTGACCTGAGCATTCTCAGGTGGGCACTTCTTGTGGAATGGTCCATTGCAGAGTCGGCAGGCTGGTGGAGCTGGCCAGCCTCGAATTCTGCGATCAAGGCATCGGCCTGCGGAGCCAGCATGCCAAGCATCCTGTCGAGCACACGTCCGCTTGTGCTCTGGGTCAGGCCCAAGGCCGTACCTGCGGCCAGCAGCTTTCCGTAGGTCACGTCGGCAAAGAAGGCCGCACCCGCAAGCGGAACCGTCAGCCGCTCCTGTGGCCATACCGCATGTTCATCGGCGTAAGCCCGCGTGTGATAGACGGCGGTGCTCAGGAGATCGTAGAACGGCGCCAGCCTGACGCCGCCCCGGTCCACCAGGAACGACAGATTCTTCAGATGACTGTCGCTGTTGCCCACCAGGGTGTTGAACAGCAGCCACTGATAGATGCCCATTCGGGCTTGCGCCTTTTCGCGGCAGCGGTCCATCAACGACGCCAGTGTCTGGATGCTGGCTCCTTGATATTTGAAAGTCCGGGCCAGGTCGAGCAGTTGGCAGGCATCCACCACATGCAGTCGCAGCCACTCCTGGGACGCTTCATCAAACACGCGGTCAAAGCGGTTGATGACATAGGCCGGCTCGGGCGTGTACAGCAGGTGTACCTGCGGCACATCAAGCCCCAGGCGCCCGGCAAGCTTCATGGTGAAGGCCTCGTTGACGGTCGAGTGCGGATAGCCTTCGGCCGTGGAGTCCGGCTTGAGGATATGGCTGGAAGCCGTCCCTTGGAAGGGCTCCTGCAGGCGAGCGGTTTTCTCGTCGTACAGCACCACCATTTTGTGCTGCGCTCCCGCCAGGGACATGCGCTTGGGTGATCCGGCATGCAAGGATGTGCGCGGCAAGTTCCTGAGTCTTAGTGACAGTTCGCCGAACTCCAGCCTCCTTGCGCCGCGCTCGGCTGCGCCCGCCCCAGGCGGCAGCAGGACCAGGGATCCGGCCGATTCCGCGCCAAGGGCCTGCAAAAGGCCGAAGGCATCGTGCTCATTCACCACCAGCTCTTTGCTGATCGCACTGCGCAGTGCTTCCTCGGGCAGCAGGTTGTCGAAGAACCATTGGACGCTGCGGTGCGTAGATCCGTCGATGTGCCTGCGCTTTGCCAAGGAAATGCCGGGCGCCAATGGGAAGGCGCGAGGGTCGCCCATCCACTCCTCCTCATAGGCAAAGCCCCAGACATCCCTGTTTTCGACCAGCTTTCCGGCAAGCCGGCCGTTGATGAATACGTCCAGGATGCGTGCGGTCACGGCCTGTTCTTTTCGAAGGCAGTGCGGAAGAACGCATCGTCCGAGTCACGGGCACCGGGCTCCTCCCTGACTTCAGCGGCTGGCCCTCCGTCCGGTGCGCCCTGGCGCGTTCGGTACTCGTGGGAACCATGGGGCTCAGGTGGCAGCCTGGCCTGGCGGCGCTGCAGATAGGCCTGCTCGGTTCCCTCGGGAAGGTCGATGAGCACCTCGATTCCCAGTTCGGACAGCAGTTGCAGCACGCGCCCGAATTGGACCGTGGGCTTGCCGCGCTCCACGTCCCGCACAAAGACATGGCTCACGCCTGCGGCGCCTGCTGCATCGTCCTGGCGCAAGCGCCGCGCCTTGCGAACGGCCCATACCGCGTCACCGAGTGCATCCACAGAGTCGATGGAGATCTTCATGGCTTCAATGAAATCGAAAGCATGGTTTCGATCTTATCGAGCCGCAACGGCGCTGGCAATGAATCGAAACGACCTTATCGATTTTCTATCGAGCAGCTTCCCAAACCTCAGAAAACGAAAGCATTGCTTAGATATTCATTTCGTTTCAACCGTCCTCTGCGCGACTGCACCCATCCCTGGCCTGCTCTAAGGTCCATGCGCAGGAGACAACCATGGACATCAACACCCCCACCCCGCCGCCTGAAGGCTGCATCAGCTGCGAAGTGCGCGGCCATGTGCTGCTGATCGGCATCAACCGCCCCGCCAAGCGCAACGGCTGGACGCCGCCCATGTTCCAGCAACTGGCCGAGGCCTATACGCGCCTGGACGACGATCCCGAGTTGCGCGTGGGCGTGCTGCATGCGTTTGGCAGCCATTTCACGGCGGGGCTGGATCTGCCGGTGATGGCGGAGTACCTGCGCTCGGGCAGGAAGGCCATCCCGCAAGGCCTGGTGGAGCCGCACGACTACGGCCTGGTCGGTTACAGGCGCCGCGCCAAGCCCATGGTGGTGGCGGTCAAGGGCATTTGCTTCACGGTGGGCATCGAGCTGATGCTGGGCGCCGACATCGTGGTCGCGGCCGATGACTGCCGCTTTTCCCAACTGGAGGTGCAGCGCTGCATCATGCCCACGGGCGGCGCCACGCTGCGCATGGCCGAGCGTGCGGGCGTGGGCAATGCCATGCTGCACCTGCTCACGGCCGATGAGTTCGACAGCGCCGAGGCCTATCGCCTGAACTTCGTGCAGAAGGTGGTGCCGGCCGGTCAGGAACTGGCCGAGGCCCTGCGCATTGCCGAGCGGATTGCCGCCCAGGCCCCGCAGGCCGTGGTGGCCACGCGGCTCAATGTGCTCAAGGCCATCGAGCTGGGCCAGGCCGCCGCCGTGGCCGACTTCATTCCCGTGCAGCAGCGCCTGGCCAGCAGCGAGGATGCCGCCGAAGGCGTGCGCTCCTTCATCGAGAAACGCCCCGCGCGCTTCACGGGCCGGTAGGCCTTTCTCGCCCTCCCGATCTTCCCCCTCCGATCTGGAGGGACTTCCTCAATTAAGTTGTGCACAATTTAATTGACAGCAATAATTCAACCCATGCCACGCAACGCCCTGCCCACCGACACCCCCGAGCTTCTGCGCCTGGACAACCAGGTCTGCTTTGCGCTGTACTCGGCGTCGCTGGCCATGACCAAGCTCTACAAGCCCCTGCTCGACGGCATCGGCCTGACCTATCCGCAGTATCTGGTGATGCTGGTGCTGTGGGAGCGCGACGGCCTGACCGTGTCGGAGATCGGCGAGCAGCTGACCCTGGATTCGGGCACGCTGACGCCGCTGCTCAAGCGGCTCGAAGGCGCGAACCTGCTGGAGCGGGTGCGCGATGCGCAGGACGAGCGCCGCGTGCGCATCACGCTCACCCCGCAAGGCCGGGCACTGCGCGATGCGGCTGAAAAGATTCCCGCCTGCGTGCTGCAAAGCACGCAGTGCACGCTGCCCGAGTTGCAGGCGCTGACGCAGCAACTCGGCGCACTGCGCCAGCGGCTGGCGCCGCGCCGCAGCGACTGACAACGGATTGCCGATTTCCTCCACCCGTCCGCACAGCCGGACAATTTTGCAAAAGGAAGACACCATGGCCCAGCTCGAAAAAGTCCTGTACACCGCACGTGCCCACACCACCGGCGGCCGCGACGGCGCCTCGCGCACCGATGACGGACGCCTGGACGTGACCCTTTCCTCGCCAGGCACCAGCGGCACGGGCACCAATCCCGAGCAACTGTTCGCCGCAGGTTACTCGGCCTGCTTCATCGGCGCCATCAAGGCCGTGGCCGGCAAGCAGAAGATCAGCCTGCCGCAGGACCTGTCCATCGACGCTGAAGTGGACCTGGGCACCATCCCCAACGCCTACGGCATCGCTGCCCGCCTGAAGGTCAGCCTGCCCGGCATGGACAAGGCCGCCGCCCAGGCCCTGGTGGACGCAGCCCACCAGGTCTGCCCCTACTCCAACGCCACGCGCGGCAACATCGACGTGCAGATCACCCTGGTCTGATCAGGCCCAGCCCGGCCGCTCCCGCCATTGCAGCCTGCGACCCCGGAGGTCGTAGCGTGCATGGCAGGTCAACGGGCCGTGCAAGGCGTCGGCTGCATAGCTGACCAGCGCGATCTCGCCCACGGCGGCCTGCCAGTGCTCCAGCACCGGCAGGCCGCTTATCCATTGCAGCACCTGGGCGCGCGGCCAGGCGGCGTTCCAGGCGCCCAGCGTCACATGGGGCACATAGGGGCGCAGCGCCTCGGTCAGCGCCAGCCCGGGTCTTGCCGGCCTGAGTGCACCATGCAGCATGCCCAGCGTGAGCCCGCCCTGGCTGCGGTCGCGCACCTGCAGATACGGCGCCATCTCGAAACTGCCCCAGCCGCCGAATTCCAGCTGCAGCGGTGTGGCCGGCAGGTCCTGCAGCGCGTGCAAGTCGCGCGATAGTTCCGCCGCGCCGTAGGCGTCCGGCAGGGCCGCATCGCCATCCAGAAAGCCGGCCGTGGCCAGGGTCACATGCAGTTGCCGCTCGTACCGAGGAACCAGCGCAGCGGCCAGGGCCTGGCACGCCTGCGCACAGGCGCGGCGCACGGCTTCGCCCTCGGCAGGGCCCAGCGCATGGAGCTCCAGCACCCAGACCGCATAGCGGCGCCGGCCCAGGTGCCAGCCGCTCCAGTCGTCGGATGCGCCTGCCGCGCTGGAGCTGGCGCTGGCGCTCGCTATGGCATGGGATTGCAGGAAATGGGGCAGCAGCGGCACGGCGGGCGAATCGGCGAAGGCTAGGCAGCCGCACAGCTTAAGCCAGCCCGGCGACAATCGCCCCATGTCCGCCACACCGCACGATCCTGATCTGAATGTCGTCCCCGACGACGACTCGCACGCCTATGCCCGCCTCACGCCCGACGTGGTGCTCGACGCCCTGGCCTCGGTCGGCCTGTGGGGCGACGGCCGGCTCACGGCCCTGGCCTCCTACGAGAACCGCGTCTACCAGGCCGTACTGGAAGACGGCGATCGCGTCGTGCTCAAGTTCTACCGCCCGGGCCGCTGGAGCCGCGATCAGATCCTGGAAGAGCACGCCTTCAGCGCCGAGCTGACGGCCGCCGAAGTGCCTGCCGTGCCCCCGCTGGTGCTGGAAGGCGCCACGCTGCACAGCCACGCGGGCTTTGATTTCTCGGTCAGCCCCTGGCGCGGAGGCCGTCCGCCCGAGCTGGACGACTTCGAGGTGCTGGAGTGGACCGGGCGCTTCCTGGCACGCATCCATACCGTGGGCGAAGCCCGTCCGTTTGCGCACCGGCCCGCGCTGGATCTGGCCACCTTCGGCCACGACTCCATGCAATGGCTGCTGGACCGGCAAATGATTCCGCTGGAAGTGGAATCCACCTGGAAGGCCGCCTGCCAGCGCGCCCTGGACCTGATGGCCCCCGCTGCCGACGGCCTGAGCGCGGCCGGCCACTTCGGCCTGCACAGCGCGCGCACGCTGCGCCTGCATGGCGACTGCCATCCCGGCAACGTGCTGTGGACGCCGCTGGACGAAGAAGGCCGCGGCGGCCCGCATTTCGTGGACCTGGACGATGCGCGCACCGGCCCGGCCGTGCAGGATCTGTGGATGCTGCTGTCGGGCGACCGGGGCCAGCGCACGCGCCAGCTGGGCGCCCTGCTGGATGGGTACGAGCAGTTCCGGCCCTTCGACCGCCGCGAGCTGGCCCTGATCGAGCCGCTGCGCACGCTGCGCCTCATCCACTACAGCGCCTGGCTGGCGCGGCGCCAGGACGACCCGATCTTTGCCATCAACTTCCCCTGGTTCGGCACGCCCGACTACTGGCGCGGGCAGGTGGACATGCTCAACGAGCAGATCGAGGCCATGCAGGAAGAGCCTCTATACGCCTGAGGCCACCGGGCTGCCTGCCTCCCGAAGACAGATATCTTTACAAATTGTCCAGGCCCGCGGCGCCCTATCCAGGGCTGCGGGTTCCGGGGTATTCTCGGCCCGAAATCCCATCGGCCATGCCCTACTCCGCCTTCCCACCATCGCTGCCCAACCCGCTACAGCCCTTGCCTGCCGCGCAAAAGGTGCTGGTGGTGGACGACGTTCCGGACAACGCCACCATCATCTGCCAGGTGATCAAGGATCTGTGCGGCCTGCTTGTGGCCTACACCGGCGAGGAGGCGCTGGCCCTGGCCCGCCAGTACCTGCCCGACCTCATCCTGCTGGACATCCGCATGCCGGAGATGGACGGCTTCGAGGTCTGCCGCCGCCTCAAGGCCGACCTGCAGACCGCGCATATCCCCATCATCTTCCTCACCGCGCTGACCGAGCCCCATTGCGAGGAACTGGGCCTGAACCTGGGCGCCGTGGATTTCGTGACCAAACCCTTTCGCCCGGCCGTGCTCAAGGCACGCGTGCGCACGCATCTGGAGATTGCACAACAGCGCCAGATGCTGCAACTGCTGTCGCACAGCGACGGGCTGACGGGCGTGGCCAACCGGCGTTTCTTCAGTGCCCAGCTGGAGCGCGAGTTCATGCGCCTGCAGCGCCTGGGCGAGCCGCTGTCGCTGGTGATGATGGACGTGGACCACTTCAAGGCCTACAACGACCACTACGGCCATCTGGTCGGCGATGAATGCCTGAGCCAGATCTCCCAGGCCATTCAGGGCGCACTGCACCGGCCGGGCGACCTGCTGGCGCGCTATGGGGGGGAGGAATTCGTCTGCCTGCTGCCCCATACGGCGCTGGATGGCGCGGTGCTGGTGGCGCAGGGCATCGTCGATGCGCTCAGGCTGCTGGACCTGCCCCATGCCGCCTCGCCCCTGGGCCAGGCGCTGACCGTGAGCCTGGGCGTGGCCTGCATTGCGCCTTCGCCCACCAACAGTGCCCAGCAACTGCTGGCCGATGCCGATCGGCGCCTTTATCTCGCAAAAAACGCTGGTCGCGACCGCATCGTCTGGGCGGGGTGATCAGAAGCACCCCCTGAGGCGCTACGCGCCGTTCCCCTCTCTCGCACCGGCTCAGCAACGTCCATCGACGCGGCAGGTCGGCACGACCTGACCGCTGGCATCACGCCATTGCACCTGGCCGGCCGGGGTCTGAGGCGGGGCGGCAGGCGCTGGCTCCTGGGCCGGTTGAACGTTGGAACGCTGCGGATCGTGCAGCACGGTGGATGAACCCACGCCCACGCCGACCCGCGCGCCGCCCACACCCGTGGAGGCGCCCACGCCTGCGCTGCCCAGCACCTGGCCGCTCTGGTTGACGCCGACGCCAACGCCGACCGGGCCCACGCCCGTGCCGACTCCGGCACTCAGCCCGCCGCTGCCCAGCCCCACGCCCACCGACACGGGGCCGACCGGAATTCCGATGCCCACGCCGCCGCCCACCGAGCCGCAGCCGGCCAGCAGCAGCGCGCAGGCGCCAAGCGCGGGCCACGCTGCCTTGCGGGATGGCTGGGAGGTCATGAAAGCGGAAGATGGAACTGGCATGCCGGACTCTCTGGACAAGGGAAAACACAGGGACGGCCACAGGGTACACCCGCCCGCCCGGCGCACGATGCCAGCGGTATGCCCGGGTCCATGCCAGGGGCTCGGAGGCAGCGAAACACTCAGGACACGCGGGTTTCTTAGAATTCACCCATTGGCCTGCGGGTCATTCCAGATTCCATGCGCTCCCGGACAGTGCCGTGGCGCCGCGGTGGCGCCACGCCTGCGCGGCGCCGCTTTCCCCTTCGCTTTCTTCGCGCTCCCTTTTCGCTCCCTTTTCGCTCCCTTTTCGCTCCCTTTTCGCTCCCTTTTCGCTCCCTTTTCGCTCCCTTTTCTATGCAAACCCGTTGGCCACCCTATGCGTGGGTGTGTTTTTCCATGTGCGTGGGCGTCATGGGCACCGCCCTGGCCAGCCCGCTGTACCCCCTGTACCAGCAGGCCTGGGGGCTGCAGCCCAGCCACATCACGCAGATCTTCGTGGCCTATATGTTCGGCGCGCTGGCCAGCCTGCTGTTCCTGGGCCGGCTGACCGACCGTTTCGGCTTTGTCACCGTGCTGCGCGCCGGGCTGATCCTGATGACGCTGGGCGTGCTGGCCTCCGCCGTGGCCTGGAACGTGCCCAGCTTTGCGCTGGGGCGCGTGGTCATCGGCGTGGCTTCGGGGTTGATCACCACCTCGGCCTCGGTGGGCATGACCCGGCTCAACAACCGGGGCGACCTGCAGCGCGCCGCGGCCACGACCAGCCTGACCATTGCCTTCGGCTTCGGGCTGGGCCCCGTGGTGGGCGGGCTGATCGCGCAGTGGCTGCCCTGGCCACTGGTCACAGCCTACATCCCCTCGCTGGGGCTGGGCCTGCTGGCCGTCTATGCGCTGTACCAGGTGCGCATCGCCGAGCCGGCCGAGCTGGCCTCCACCCAGGCACGCGCGCTGCACTGGCGCGATTTCATGCCCACCATCACGCTGCCGGAGCGCCGCTTTGCGCGCCACTACGCACTGGGCGGCATGTGCGCGTTCTGCGCCTTCGGCATGTTCAGCCTGTTCGCATCGCTGGCGCCCAGCTTCATGCAGCGCATGGTGCCCTGGCACGGGCCGGCTGTCTCGGGCCTGTCCATCGGCGTGATCCTGTTCCTCTCGGCGGGCTTCCAGTACCTGGCGCGCCCGCGCCCGACCAAGGGCTCGGCCATTGTGGGCTTTGCCTGCCTGGTGGCCTGCAACCTCCTGCTGCTGGTCAACAGCTTCGCGGGCTCGGCCTTGCTGTTCGCGCTCAGCGTGATCACCACGGCGGCGGGCCACGGCCTGTGCAACCTGGCGGGCATGTCCATCGTCAACAAGGTCTCCACGCCGGCCACACGCACGGGCCTGCTGTCCACGTACCTGGTGGTCGGCTACCTGGGCACCATCGTGCCCATCCTGGGCCTGGGCTGGCTATCGGACCATATCGGCATCACCGAGGCCCTGGTCGCCTACTGCATCGTCATGGGTGCGCTGGCCGGCTGGCTGTGCTGGATGTGCACGCGCACGCCCACGCTGCCCATGCCCAAGCACTAGCTCCGCCAAGGGCGCATGCCTGTTCAGCGAAAGTGCGGTCCCGGCCCGTCTTCGGCCAGGCAGTCGCCGTCATTGCGCAGCGGGCAGACCTTGAGGGACAGGCAGCCGCAGCCAATGCAGCCGTCGATCTGGTCGCGCAGCTGGGTCAGGCCCTGGATGCGCGCATCCAGCGCGTGGCGCCAGCGCGCGGACAGCGCGGCCCAGTCGGCCTGCGTGGGCGTGCGGCCGCTGGGCAGGTCCTGCAGCGCCTCGGCAATCTCGGCCAGCGGCACGCCCATGCGCTGGGCCACCCTGATGACCGCCACGCGCCGCAGCACGGCACGCGCATAGCGGCGCTGGTTGCCGGGCGTGCGCAGGCTCTCGATCAGTCCCTGGCGCTCGTAGAAATGCAGGGCCGAGACGGTGATGCCGCTGCGCCGGGCCACTTCGCCCACGGAGAGGATGGCCGGCCCGTCATGGTCGGACGCGGTGACACCGGCAGAAGACAGATTCATGGCAGCGGGAAAATAGGCGCAGGAAAAATAGGTCCAAGCAGGCCTGCATTTGACCTCAACTTTGGTTGAGGTTTCACACTGGCAAGCCTCGCCGCCCGGTCCGGCCCACTCTCAGACTCCAAGCCATACATGCCACACGACGCACTTGCCACCTCCTCGGCACAGCCCGCCGCTTTCACGGCCCCGCAACTGCAGCATCTGCAGCCCGCCGGCCTCTACGACGCCACGCCCAACGGCTACACCCATGTGGTCACCGTGCACGGGCCGGCGCAATGGGCCTTCGTCTCGGGCCAGGGCGGCGAGAACCAGGCGGGCGACCTGCCCGACAGCTTCGCGGCCCAGGCGCAGCAGGCGCTGTCCAACCTCAAGCTGGCGCTGCAGGCGGCGGGCGCGGACATGGGCCAGGTGGTCAAGCTGACCCTGCTCATCGTCGACCACTCGGAGGCCCGTTTCAACGACTGGCAGGCCGCCGTGCGCCTGCATTGGAGCGACGGTGCCCCCGGCGATGGCGCCCCCGGCAATACCCTGCCGCGCTTTCCGGCCTGCACACTGATCCCCGTGCCCCGGCTGGCCCTGCCCGGCATGCTGATCGAGGTCGATGCCGTGGCCGCACTGCCCGCCCACGCCCAGCCCGCACGGCCGCCGCTGTGGGTCTGAGCCATCCGTTTGCCACCCATAAGCAGATAACACAGGCATTCGTCAGATGAACAGATCCTCCCAGGCTTGCGCCCAGCCCTCGCCGCCCATGCAGGCCACCGCCACGCCCGTGCTGCCCCAGAGCACCCTGCTGCTCATGGCCACGGCCTGCGGCCTGTGCGCGGGCGCCAATTACTTCAACCAGCCGCTGCTGCATTCCATCGCCATCGACCTGGGCATCAGCGAGGCGCGTGCCTCGCTGACGGTGACCATGGCCCAGGTCTCCTATGCGCTGGGACTGCTGCTGCTCGTGCCGCTGGGCGACATGCTAGAACGCCGCCGCCTGGTGCTGGGCCTGATGCTGCTGGCCGCGCTGGGCATGCTGGCCAGCGGCATGGCGCACAGCTTTGCGCTGCTGGCGGCGGGCACGCTGATGACGGGGCTGTTCTCGGTCGCGGCCCAGGTGCTGGTGCCCATGGCGGCCAGCTTTGCGGCGCCCGGCGCCAGCGGGCGCGCCGTGGGGCTGGTCATGAGCGGGCTGCTGATCGGCATCCTGGCGGCGCGCAGCGTGGCGGGCCTGTTGTCGGAGCTGGGCGGCTGGAATGCCGTCTACTGGGTGGGCGCCCTGGCCACGGCCGGCGTGGCCCTGCTGCTGCGGCGCGCGCTGCCCCTGGCGCAGCCGGCCCAGCCCATAGGCTATGGCGCGGTGATGCGCTCCCTGCTCACGCTGGCACGCGAGCAGCCGCGCCTGCGCAGCCGGGCGCTGATCGGCGGCATGGGCTTTGCCACGGTGAGCGTGCTGTTCTCGACCATGGCACTGCTGCTGGCCGGGCCGGGCTACGGGTTTGGCGATGCGCAGATCGGCCTCATCGGCCTGGTCGGCGTGGCCGGCGCCCTCATGGCCAACATGGCCGGCCGGCTGGCCGACCGGGGGCTGGAGCAGCGCACCACGCTGGCCGGCGGCCTGCTCATGCTGGCGGGCTGGGGGGCGCTGTGGCTGGGCGGCACCAGCCTGTGGTGGTTTCTGGCGGGGCTGCTCATCGTCGATGCCGCGCTGCAGGCCCTGCACATCAGCAACCAGAACGTGATCTATGCGCTGGCACCCTTGGCGCGCTCGCGCATCAATGCGGTCTATATGACGGGCTATTTCATCGGCGCCTCGGCAGGCTCGGCCGTGGGCTCGGCGGTCTGGCTGCACTGGGGATGGACAGGTGCCAGCGTGGCGGGCCTGATTCTGAGTCTGGCCACGCTGGCCGTCGTGGCCTGGGACAGGTCCCTCGCGCGCCAGGCAGGCCAGGCAGATCGACAGCAGGGCCGCGCGTAAGAAAGAGCACCAGCCTGCGGCACGCTGCGCAAGAATGCACTGCAAACGTGCCGTCTTGCGCGCCTTGCCATGCAGGAAACGCACCAATCCGATGCGCCAGCGCACCAGCATGGCGCAACCGCCACTGCACCGGATTGGCACGCTAAATGCATGACAAAGGCCGTTACAACCACCACGCCCTGTACCGTCCGCCCCGCCCATGTCCGCAGCGCTACCGATCACCGCCGTGCCCGCTTGCGCCTCGGGCTGGCAGGCCATGCTGGACCTGCGCTTCGGGCACCGCGCCGGCCAGGGCAGCGTGCTTTCCTACGCACGCCACAGCGGCCCGCTGCGCGTGCAAAAACCGCTGCACCCCGAAGGCCCCGGCATCTGCCATGCCGTGCTGCTGCACCCGCCCGGCGGCGTGGCCGGCGGCGACCAGTTGCAGATCGATGTGACCGTGGAGCCCGGCGCCCACGCCCTGCTGACCACACCGGGCGCCACGCGCTGGTACAAGTCCCAGGGCCGCCCGGCCGCGCAGCGCGTGCGGCTGCGCGTGGAAGAAGGCGCCATCCTGGAATGGCTGCCACAGGAAAACATGCTGTTCGCCGGTGCCGACGCCACCATGGCGCTGGACCTGGATCTTGCGCCGGGCGCGCGCGCCATCGGCTGGGATGCCGTGGTGCTGGGCCGCTATAGCGCGGGCGAGCACTGGAACCACACCGGCGCCGCCCACTGCGCTGCCGCGCGCCTGCAGCTTCACAACCGGCTCGCATGCGGCGGACGGCCGCTGTGGCTGGAGCAAGGTGAACTGCACGCCGGCCATGCCCTGCTGTCCAGCCCCGTTGCCTGGGCCGGCTTGCCCATACAGGCCAGCCTCTGGGCCGTGGCCCCGGAACCCCTGGCGGCCATGGAGCCATTGAGCGAGCAACTGGCCGCCAGCCTGCCCTGGAGCGATGAAGTGCGCGCCGGCGCCAGCCTGCTGGCCGGCCAGGGCGGCGCGCCCTCGGTGCTGCTGCTGCGCGTGCTGGCCCGGCGCATGGAGGCGGCACGGGCCGTGCTGCATGAAGGCTGGCGCCTGCTGCGCCCGGCACTGCTGGACATGCCTGCCCGCCCTCCCCGCCTCTGGGCCACCTGATCAACGGAGACTCATCGATGGAACTCACGCCCCGTGAAAAAGACAAGCTGCTGCTGTTCACCGCAGCCCTGGTGGCCGAGCGGCGCAAGGCGCGCGGCCTGAAGCTCAACTACCCCGAGGCCGTGGCGCTGATCAGCGCCGCCGTACTGGAGTGGGCGCGCGACGGCAGGACCGTGGCCGAGCTCATGCACCTGGGCACCACGGTGCTGACGCGCGCCGATGTGATGGAGGGCATTCCAGAAATGATCCCGGACATCCAAGTCGAAGCCACTTTCCCGGACGGCACCAAGCTGGTCACCGTTCACCATCCAATAGTTTGACCCCCTGAGCGGCTACGCCGCTTCCCCCAAGGGGGACGGCGCCATCGCTGCGGGGCGGCGCGGCCAGCTTAGGCCCTTGCTGGGCACCCCCAACCAGCCCGCTGCATCCGCTTGTGCCGTGGGCAGATCCAGTCTCGATAGCGATCAAGGAGATCTCCATGTTCAGATTCCGCAACACTTTCAACTACCTGCTCGCCCCGGCCCTGCTGGCCGCCGCCACGGCTGCCAGCGCCCATACGGGGGCCGGCGCCCACCTGCATGCCGGTGACGGCGCCATGCAGGCCCTGATGGCCGGGCTGTCCCACCCCATCGCGGGCCTGGACCATCTGCTGGCCATGCTGGCGCTGGGCCTGTGGTGCGGGCTGATGCTCCAGCGCCAGTGGCTGCCGCCCGTGGCCTTTGCGGCCTGCATGGCGCTGGGCCTGGCGCTGACGCAGACCCCGTTGGAGCTGCCGGCCGTCGAGCCCATGGTGGCTGCCTCGCTGCTGGCCTTCGGCCTGCTGCTGGTGGCCCAGCGCCGCCTGCCCGTGGCCCTGGCCATGGTGCTGGCCGGCGCCTTCGCGCTGTTCCACGGCTACGCGCATGGCGAGGTCTTCCCCCACGCGCTGCCCGCAGCCGTGTTCTGGGCCTACATGGCGGGCATGGTCGCCACCACGCTGGTGCTGCATGCGCTGGGCGTGGCCTTTGGCCGGGCCATGCGCGGCGGCACGGCTTCGGCCTGGGCCGCACGCCTGGCAGGTGTGGCCGCCATGGGCTACGGTGCCGTGGCGCTGGCAGGCTGATCGCGGGAGCCGCACATGACCGAGCGCATCATCCCCGGCGAGCTGCTCGCCGAGCCCGGCGAGATCCTGCTGAACGCAGGCCGGCCCGTGCAGACCCTCACGGTCACCAACACCGGCGACCGGCCCGTGCAGGTGGGCTCGCACTTTCATTTCTTCGAGGTCAACGAGGCCCTGCACTTCGACCGCGCCGCCGCACGCGGCTGGCGGCTGAACATCGCGGCCGGCACGGCCGTGCGCTTCGAGCCCGGGCAGGAGCGCACGGTGGAACTGGTGGAAATCTCCGGCGACCGCATCATCTTCGGCTTCAACGCCAAGGTGATGGGCAGGCTTTGAAGTACCCCCTGAGCGGCTACGCCGCTTCCCCCGTTGCACGGCGCCCTCTCTCGCTTCGCGGGAGGGGGACGACACCTTCGGTGCGGGGCGGCGCGGCCGGCATAGGCCCTTCCTCGGTGTCCCCGGGTTGGACCACGCCGGTTTTAAGTACAACGAGCAACGCATAGCGTCGTAGACAACAGAAAGGGAATGCTATGGCAAGCATCACGCGCCAGGCCTATGCCGAGATGTTCGGCCCCACCGTGGGCGACCGCCTGCGGCTGGCCGACACGGCCCTGGTCATCGAGATCGAGAAGGACCACACGATCTACGGCGAAGAGGTCAAGTTCGGCGGCGGCAAGGTCATCCGCGACGGCATGGGCCAGAGCCAGCGCATGGCCGCCGACTGCGCCGACACCGTCATCACCAATGCCGTGATCATTGACCACTGGGGCATCGTCAAGGCCGACATCGCCATCAAGAACGGGCTGATCGCAGGCATAGGCAAGGCCGGCAACCCGGACATGCAGCCGGGAGTGACCATCGTCATCGGCCCCGGCACGGAAATCATTGCGGGCGAGGGCATGATCGTCACGGCCGGCGGCATCGACACGCACATCCACTTCATCTGCCCGCAGCAGATCGACGAGGCGCTGACCAGCGGCGTGACCACCATGATCGGCGGCGGCACGGGCCCGGCCACAGGCACCTTCGCCACCACGGTCACGCCCGGCCCCTGGCACATGGAGCGCATGCTGCAGGCCGTGGACGGCTACCCCATGAACATCGGACTGCTGGGCAAGGGCAACGCCAGCCAGGCCGCGCCGCTGCGCGAGCAGATCGCGGCAGGCGCCATCGGCCTGAAGCTGCATGAGGACTGGGGATCGACGCCCGCCGCCATCGACTGCTGCCTGGGCGTGGCCGACGAGACCGACACCCAGGTCGCCATCCACACCGACACGCTCAACGAGGGCGGCTTCGTCGAGGCCACGGTGGCCGCCTTCAAGGGCCGCACCATCCACACCTACCACACCGAAGGCGCGGGCGGCGGCCACGCGCCCGACATCATCAAGGTCTGCGGCGAGGCCAACGTGCTGCCCTCGTCCACCAACCCCACGCGGCCCTACACGGTGAACACGCTGGACGAGCACCTGGACATGCTCATGGTCTGCCACCACCTGGACGCCTCCATTGCCGAGGACATCGCCTTCGCCGAAAGCCGCATCCGCCGCGAAACCATCGCGGCCGAGGACGTGCTGCACGACCTGGGCGCCTTCTCCATGATCTCCAGCGACAGCCAGGCCATGGGCCGCGTGGGCGAAGTGGTGCTGCGCACCTGGCAGACCGCGCACAAGATGAAGATCCAGCGCGGCAGCCTGCCGGGCGACAACGCGCGCCACGACAACTTCCGCGTCAAGCGCTACGTGGCCAAGTACACCATCAACCCCGCACGCACGCATGGCATCGCCCATGTCGTGGGCTCGGTCGAGGTCGGCAAGCTGGCCGACCTGGTGCTGTGGCGGCCGGCGTTCTTCGGCGTCAAGCCCAGCCTCATCCTCAAGGGCGGCAGCATCGCCAGCGCCGCCATGGGCGACCCCAACGCCAGCATCCCCACGCCCCAGCCCGTGCACTACCGGCCCATGTTCGCGGGCCAGGGCAGCGGCGTGGCGGCGGCCAGCCTCACCTTCGTCTCGCAGGCCGCCCAGCAGGCCGGCGTGGCAGACCGCTACGGCCTGCGCAAGCGCACCGTGGCCGTGGAAAACTGCCGCAGCGTCAGCAAGCGCGACATGCTGCACAACGACTGGCAGCCCGACATCAGCGTCGATCCCGAGACCTACCAGGTCGTGGCCGACGGCCAGCTTCTGACCTGCGAGCCCGCCACCGAGCTGCCGATGGCGCAGCGGTATTTTCTGTTCTGATCACCCCATGCTCACCGTCAACAAACACATGCCCCAGGGCGGCGGCCTTGCCGCCGTGCTGGTCAGGCGCGCCGCCACGCTGGAACTGGACTGGGACATGCGCCAGAAGAGCCGCTTTGCGGCCATCGACTCCACGGGGCGCGAGCTGGCCGTGGTGCTGGCGCGCGGCAGCGTGCTGCGCGGCGGCGATGTGCTGGTGGCCGAGGATGGCAGCCTGGTCGCCGTGCGCGCGGCGCCCCAGGCGGTGTTGCGCGTGACGGCGGCCACGCCGCTGGGCCTGCTGCGTGCGGCCTACCACCTGGGCAACCGACATATCCCGGTGGAGGTCACCCCCACCCACCTGCACCTGGAAAACGACCCCGTGCTGCACGACATGCTGCTGCGCCTGGGCGCGCAGGTGGCCCTGGTGGATGCGCCCTTCGAGCCCGAGGCTGGCGCCTATGGCGGCGGCCACCGCCACGGCCATGACGCCAGCTTTGCGGAGGACCAGGCGCTGGCGCAGAGCGTGTATGCGCTGCATGACCATGGGCACGCACACGGCCATTCCGACGGCCATTCACACGATCATTCCCACGGGCATGAACATGGCCACGACCACAGCCATGACCATGACCATGACCACAAAGGCTGCTGCGGACACGGGCACGGCCACGACCATCCGCATGGCTGACCTGTCGATACAGGGGCTGTGCGCCCTGCTGCACCTGGCATCGCCCCAGCTGCCCGTGGGCGGCTTCAGCTATTCGCAGGGGCTGGAGGCCGCCATCGAGCACGGCCTGGTCACGGATGCCGGCACGGCGCGCACCTGGATTGCCGATGCGCTGGCCCACGGCTTTGCACGCTGCGAGGCGCCGCTGTGGCTGCTGCTGCGCCGGGCCTGGAGCGCAGGCGACGAGGGGGCGGTGCACGAATGGAACCAGTGGTTCATCGCCAGCCGCGACAGCCGCGAGGCCCGTGCCGAGACGCTGCAGATGGGCTGGTCGCTGCACAGCCTGCTGCGCTCCGTGCCCTGGGGCGGCGAGGCCTTTGCGCCCCGCATCGCACAACTGGGCGCGCTGGTGGACACCCCTGGCCTGGCCTATCCCACGGCCTTTGCCTGTGCCTGCGCCGCCGTGGATGCCGACGAGGACCACGCCCTGCTGGCCTATGGCTTTGCCTGGCTGGAGAACCAGGTGGCCGCCGCCATCAAGGCCGTGCCGCTGGGCCAGGTGGCGGGCCAGAGCCTGCTGCTGGCCCTGCATCCGCTGCTGGAGCAGGCCGTGGGCGAGGCACGCCGCCGCGCCAGCGATACGCCGCCCCGGCTGGACACCATGCTGCCCCAATGGAGCGTGCTGCAGGCACGGCACGAACACCAGTACTCCCGGCTCTTCCGGTCCTGATCACTTACCCCAAGTCCACCATGAACACCCGCACCAAGAAACTCCCCCCGCTGCGCGTCGGCATCGGCGGCCCTGTCGGCTCCGGCAAGACCACGCTGCTGGAGATGCTGTGCAAGGCCATGCGCGCCCACTACGACCTGGTGGTCATCACCAACGACATCTACACCAAGGAAGACCAGCGCCTGCTGACGGTGGCCGAGGCCCTGCCGCCCGAGCGCATCATGGGCGTGGAGACCGGCGGCTGCCCGCACACGGCCATCCGCGAGGACGCCTCCATCAACCTTGAAGCCGTGGACCGCATGCTGCGCCAGTTCCCCGAGGCGGACATCGTCTTCATCGAAAGCGGCGGCGACAACCTGGCCGCCACCTTCAGCCCCGAGCTGTCGGACCTGACCATCTACGTGATCGACGTGGCCGGCGGCGAGAAGATTCCGCGCAAGGGCGGCCCCGGCATCACCAAGAGCGATCTTCTCGTCGTCAACAAGACCGATCTGGCGCCCTACGTGGGCGCCAACCTGTCCATCATGGAAGCCGACACACAGCGCATGCGCGCCCACAAGCCCTATGTGATGGGCAGCGTGAAAAGCGGCAAGGGCCTGCGCGAGGTGATCGACTTCATCACCGAGCGCGGCCTGCTGCCGCCCATGCCCGCGCAGGCCTGAAGACGGCCGCGCACAACCTTCAGCGCTGCGGCGTGCCGCTGGTGGCCTTGGCCTTGGGCAGGGTGGCCGCGCTACTGGAGGACACCAGCGGATGGCCGGTGGAGGTGGCGGCGCCATCGGTCTGGCGCCAGGCCGAGGGCTTGGGTGCCACCATGGGCTGCGGTGCGGCAGCAGGCGCGCGGCTGCGGTTCCAGGCCGGCAGCAGCACGCGGCGCACAAAGCCCATGTCCAGCGCCAGCCACAGCAGCACCGGGCACAGCGTGGGCACCATCAGCCCGCCCATCTGGTAGGCGTAGACGATGGCCTCCAGCTGCCATGTCTGTATGCCCAGCACGTTGAGGTCGAGCCGTGCCGCAAGGCACAGCTGCATCAGCACCTGCGAGACCACGCTGAAGGTCTGCAAGGGCAGCAGCGCCACATAGCCCACCAGGATGCGCCACCACCGGCCCGGACCCCAGGCCGCCAGCAGCATGGCCACCAGCACCGGCAGGCCGTAGCCGTAGCGGGCGGGATCGACCTCGACGATGGCCTCGGCGCGGCGCCAGCCGGTCTGCTCGTTGGAGACCTGGACCGAGGAATTGACGACCAGGTTGCGGGGCGTCTCCAGGTCCACGCGCTGCACCCAGCCGTTGGCGGCGTTCTCCAGCACCCACTTGCTCATGCCGGACACCGGCACGGCCAGCCAGCCGGCCGCCAGCGTCCAGGCCAGGGTCAGCACCACGATGCCGCCCATGGCCAGGGCCGCGAAGCGCGAGATGGGATTGCGTCCGATCATGGCCTGCTCCTCAGGCGGCAACGGCGGCGGAAGCTGCAGCGGCGGGCGGCAGCGGCGGCTGGCCGCCATCATCCTGCGACGGCGCCTTGCGGCCGCTCCAGCGCACCCACAGCAGCCAGAACACCAGCACGTCCAGCATGATCAGCGCCTGCCAGAGGTACTCATGCGCGAAGTTGAAGGCCGTGGTGCTCCACTGGCCCAGGTAGAACAGGCTGATGACGCGCAGCACATTGATGGCCTGCACGGCCACGAAGCCGGCCAGCAGGCCCACCAGCTTCTGGCGCCATGAGGAGGGGAAGGCCATCACGGCGGCAAACAGCACGATGTAGGCCTCCAGGCCATTGCAGCCGGCCTCGATGGAGACGCCGAAGCCCGTGGCCGTGTTCCACAGCACCTTGCCCGTGGCCGAGGCCGTGCTGTCGAACCAGGTGACCAGCGAGGCGCAGATGTGCGCCAGGAAGGCCGTCCAGGGCAGCACGATGTGCTGCTGCACCCAACTGAGCAGGTTCAGCCCGAACATCGTCAGCTGGATGGCCAGAAAGATCAGAAAGAAGCGCAGCATGGCAGGTCTTGGAGTGTTGGTTGCCGGGCTTGCGACCTGGCAGTTGCGAAACAGTGTCCCTCTATAGGCTCGCATTATCTTCGGACCGCTCAAAGACGACAAAGGCCGGTGCGTGAATCACGCCACCGGCCCTTGCCGTCACGGGCGCATCACCGACGCTCGCGCCTGCGCATGGTCCCCAGCGCCATCAGTGCCAGCAGGGACGACATCAGCATCAGGCCCCACTGCGACAGCGTGGGAATGCTGGCCGTTCCGCCCGGTCCCGGCTTGAGCGGCGTGGTGGTCGTGCTCTTGTCGTTGTCGGGATTGCCGTCGCCGGGCACCGAGACCGTGGCCGAGTTGACCAGCGGGCGGGCGCCCTTGTAGGGCTTGTCCAGCTTTGTCTCCAGCGTGAAGACCGCCGTGCCGCCCTGGGCCAGCTGCGGCACGCTGCAGGTCACGGTGCGCGTGCCGCTGGCGTAGCTGCAGCCTGCCGAGGCCGAGACGAACTCCAGCCCGGCGGGCAGCACGTCGGTCACCGAGCCGCCCGCGGGCGACTGCGGATCGCGGCCGTAGTTGGTGACGGTCAGCGTGTAGCTGGCCGTGTCGCCATCGTCCAGCGGGCCGGCGGGGCCCTGCTTGCCGATCCCCAGGTCCACGGCATTGCCCTGGCGGCTGGTGGAGGTCCGGTCGGTGGTGGTGTTGTTGACGATCACATCGCCGCCATTGCTCAGCCATTCCGTCTCGAAGGGCTTGACCGAGGCCTCATGGTAGATGGTGCCGCCCGATGCCTTGTCGGGCAGGGTCTGTGCGCGCATCTTGAACTTGATGGTCATGCTCTGGCCCGGAGCCAGCGCCGGGATGGTGCACTGCAGCGGCCCGCTGGTCGCGTTCAGCGCCGGCTGCACGCCGCACCAGGATGCGGAGGCGCCGGGAATGCCGGCCAGCGCCAGGCCGTTCTGGTAGCTGAAGGTGGCCGTGGAGCCCGATGCGGGGAACTTGTCGGTCACGACCACCTGGGTGGCGTAGGAGGGGCCGGAGTTGGTCACCGTGATGGTGTATTCGGTGTCCTCACCCAGCACCAGGCCGTCCGCCGTGTGGCGCATGCTGATGTTCACATCCAGCTCGGCACGCTTGAGCCGGGCCTTGGCCTCGGCCTGGTTGTTGGCCTTGGTCAGTTCCTCGGTGGTGGTGTCGACGGCGACCGTGTTGAGGACCTCCGTATCGGCCGCCAGATCGCCGCGCGAGCGCATCTTGTAGCTCACGGTGTACTGCGCGCCTGCAGCCAGCGGATTGGTCCAGGCGCATTCCAGCGTACCGCCCTGCACGCCATCGGTGGCAGCCGGAGTGCAGGTGCCGCCGCCGGTGACCGTGGGCGTGCCGATGAAGATGGCGTCTGCAGGCAGCACGTCCTTGAGCGTGACATTGGCGGCCGACGAGGGGCCGTAGTTGGGCACCGTGACCGTATAGGTCAGCGGCTCGCCCGCAGCGGCCACCTTGGGCGAGACCTGCTTTTGCGCCGCGATTTCCGCGATGGCCTGCACGGTGATGCTGGCCGTAGAGGAATCGTTGCCGGGATCGGCGTCATGGATGTCCAGGGACTGGGCCGAGGCCGCGTTGGCATAGGTGCCGGTGGTGGCGCGCTTGGGACGGATCTTGACCTCGATCACCACCTCGGCCTCCGGGGCCATGGAGGAGATGTCGCAGGTCAGATCGCGCGTCTCGCTGTTGACGCCGCCCGAAGGGGTGCCGCAGCTGGCGTTGGCGCCGGAGACGATGCGGCTGGAGACAAAGCCGCCGCCCGGGTAGGTGTACGGCACGGGGTTGCCGGCCTCGTCCACCGGGTTGACGCCCACGATGCGCACACCATCGGTCTGCTTGACCAGGGATTGCAGAGAGTCGCGCACGCGGACATTCGTCACCGTCGTGCTGGCCGAATGGTTCTTCACCACCAGCTGGTAGGTGACCTCCTCACCGCTCTTGATGGAGGCCGGCGGCACAGGGCTGACCACGCTCTTGACGATGCCCACATCCACCTTGTCGGCAGACACGGTGACGGTCGCGGAGGTGGTGGCCGACGCATTGTCCCGGCCGATCACGCCAGCGGAGGCGTTGTTGGTGAAGTCCAGATGGCCCGAAGCCAGCGTGACCTTGGCCCTGACCTTGATCTGGCGGCTGGCGCCCACGGCCAGGCCCGCTGTCGAGGTGCAGCTCAGGGTGGAGCAGGTCCAGTCCCCCGCGCCGGTGCCCGCACCGGACATGCTGACGATGGCCATGCGGCCGTCTGCGGGGTTGTCGGTCACGGTGATCTGCTGATTCGGCAGCACGGGCATGGGGCCGGTGTTGGTCACGGTGATCGTGTACTCGAACTCCTGGCCTGCCAGCACCGGGCGGCCAGGGCCTGCCTTGGCCAGCCTCAGCCGTGCATCGTTGCTGAAGCTCACCGCCGCGCTATCGGTGTTGTTGGTCTTGTTGGGCTCGTTGAGTTCGGGTGGAACCCCGATCACGCCCTGATTGACCAGTTGCGCACCCGGCGTTCCACCCGCAGCCACGCTGGCCTTGAAGCGGATGGCCTGCATGTTGGCGTAGCCGGCCACCGGGTACTCGCCCGCATGGGTGCAGGTGATGGTGCCGCTGTTGTGGCCGCAGTTCCAGGGCGCCGTGCTGCCGTCGAAGCCCGTGAAGGTCACGCCGGCCGGCAGGGTGTCGGTGACGGTAAGGTCACGAGGCACGAGCGAGCCGCCTTCGCGGCGCGGCTGCAGCGTGTAGGTGACCTCGGTCGCCTGCAGCGCATCCAGCACCGTGGGCGCCACCTGCTTGCGCAGCGAGACATCCACGAACTCGCTGCCGCTGGAGACCACGGCGGCGCTGGCGGTGTTGTTGCCGGACTGGCCGTCAGGCATCTCGGTGCTGGCGTCCTTGTAGCCCTTGACGCTGGCAGCGCCGGCAATGGTGCCGCTCATGTTGGCGATGGCCGGCACGGAGATGGAAGGCAGCACGGCGCCCGGCAGCACGGGGCCGCTGCGCGTGCAGCTGAGCTCGCCCGAGATCAGCGGATAGCCCGAGGCGGGCATACAGCTCCAGCCGCTGCCTGCAGGCGCGCCGGTGATCACGGCCCCGTTGGGCACGGGAAAGCGCACCACGGTACGGCCACCGGCGGGCACCTCGGACGGGCCCTTGTTCTGCACGTCGATGGTGTACTGGAAGGCGCCGCCGTTGGCGACGCTGGCGGGAGCCGCCATCGCGATGGCCAGATCGGCGGCCTCGGTGGTGGTGAAGTTGCGATCGAGCTGCGTGTTGTTCTGGTCGTTGTCGTAGTCGGGCGAGGCCATGCGCGCGCTGGCCACGGCGCGCCAGTTGGTGCCGACGGTCGGCAGGATGACCTCGAAGCCCACGGACTTGAAGCCGTCGGCGGGCGCCAGGTTGCCGATGTTGCAGACCAGCGTGTTGTTGCCTGCGGTGAGCACCGTGCCGGCAGCCGGTGCCGTGCAGGTGATGCCGCCCGGGCTGCTGCTGTAGCCCTGGAACACGGCTCCCACGGGCAGCACCTCGGTCAGGGTGACGCCTACGGCGTCGGGACCGATGTTGTTGTGCCTGACCTTGGCCACATAGGTGAAATTGCCGCCGGCAGGGCCTGCCGATGCGTCCTGTCCGTCATAGAGACCGTCCTGGTTGACCAGGATGTCGGTGTCGGCCGGCGCCGCCACGGCAGCCGCTGTTGCCAGCAAGCCGCCGGACAGCAGCGCACGCGCCAGCCAGCCCTTTCTCGTGAAAGCCATACAAACCTCTCTTTTGCTTCGTTGACAGCGCCGAATGCCGCAGGCACGGACGCACGAGGTGCCCGGCTGGAACAGCTCTGTCAGAAAGCCGACTACCGGACGCACCAAAAGGAGGCATGATGGTTCTTTATTACCAAAAGTAAATATGATCTGGAATTTTTAACAAAAGTGAGTATTTAGAGGTATTTGTGAGTTTTTCGTGAGTCGACCTTTTTCGGTCGGTTTTCCTCACGGAACGCAGACGTGAAAAAGCCGGTGGCAGCTTGGCTGGCACCGGCTTGCAATGCTGATCTGCCGCGCGGCGGCGCGGCAGTGAGCAGGCACTAAGGCCTAGGGAATGCGGCGAGGCAATCCTTGTGAGGAACTCACGCCAGCAGCGCGTTCACGCGCCTGACGTAGGCGGCCGGGTCCTCGGGCATGCCGCCTTCGGCCAGCACGGCCTGGTCGAACAGGATGTTGGCCAGGTCATGGAAATGCACCGATCCGTCCAGCTTCTTGACCAGCGGATGCTCGGGGTTGACCTCCAGCACGGGGCGGGCGTCCGGCGCCTGCTGACCGGCCTGCTTGAGCAGGCGCGCCAGCTGCAGGCTCATGCCGCCGTCCTGCACCACCAGGCAGGCGGGCGAGTCCACCAGGCGCGTGGTCACGCGCACGTCCTCGGCCTTGTCCTTGAGCGCTTCCTTGAGCTTGGCCAGCAGGGGCTTGAAGGCTTCGGCTGCTTCCTCGGCGGCCTTCTTTTCCTCTTCGTCCTGCAGCTTGCCCAGGTCCACGGCGCCCTTGGCCACGGACTGCAGCGGCGTGCCGTCGAATTCGGTCAGGTAGCCCATGGCCCATTCGTCCACGCGGTCGGCCATCAGCAGCACTTCGATGCCCTTCTTGCGGAAGACTTCGAGCTGCGGGCTGTTGCGGGCTGCGGTCAGGGAGTCGGCCGTGATGTAGTAGATCGCGTCCTGGCCTTCCTTCATGCGGGCCTTGTAGTCGGCCAGCGAGACGATGGCCTCGTCCTGGCTGGTGGAGGAAAAGCGCAGCAGCTTGGCGATGCGTTCCTTGTTGGCAAAGTCCTCGCCCAGGCCTTCCTTGAGCACGGGGCCGAACTCGGCGTAGAACTGGCTGTACTTGCCTTCCTTGGCCTTGTCCTCTTCGCTGACCACGTCGGTGACGCCGTCGGCCGCCGCGTCAGCGGCAGCGTCGTGGCGATCGTGCTTGGCCAGGTCTTCCAGCATGGACAGCACGCGCTTGGTCGAGCCGTCGCGGATCAGGCGCACGTCGCGGCTTTCCTGCAGCAGCTCGCGGCTGACGTTCAGCGGCAGGTCGGCCGAGTCGATCACGCCCTTGACGAAGCGCAGGTAGCCGGGCATCAGCGCCTCGGCGTCATCCATGATGAAGACGCGCTTGACGTAGAGCTTGACGCCGGCCTTCTTGTCGCGGTTGTAGAGGTCGAACGGCGCCTTGGCCGGGATGAACAGCAGCTGCGTGTACTCGGTGTTGCCCTCGACGCGGTTGTGGCTCCAGGTCAGCGGGTTCTCGAAGTCGTGGCTGATGGCCTTGTAGAAGTCCTGGTACTGCTCGGCCGTGATGTCCTTCTTGGGACGCGTCCACAGCGCGCTGGCCTTGTTGATGGTCTCCCACTCGCCCGTCTTCTCCATGGTGCCGGGCTGGTCGTTCTCGCCGTCCTTCCACTCCTCTTTTTCCATGAGGATGGGCAGGCTGATGTGGTCGGAGTACTTGCCGATGACCTGCTTGATCTTCCAGGCGTTGAGGAACTCCTCGGCCTCGGGGCGCAGGTGCAGCGTGATGCTGGTGCCGCGCTGGGGGCGCTCGATCTGCTCGACCTCGAACTCGCCCGTGCCGCCGCTGGTCCAGCGCACGCCTTCGGAGGCCGGCAGGCCCGCGCGGCGTGTTTCCACGGTGATCTTGTCGGCCACGATGTAGCCCGAGTAAAAGCCCACGCCGAACTGGCCGATCAGCTGCGAGTCGGACTTCTGGTCGCCCGACAGCTTGTCCATGAAGGCCTTGGTGCCGCTCTTGGCGATGGTGCCCAGGTTGTCGATGGCTTCCTGCTCGCTCATGCCGATGCCGGTGTCGGCAATGGTCAGCGTCTTGGCAGCGGCGTCGAAGGACACGCGCACTTCCAGGTTGGGCTGGTCCTCATAGAGGGAGGCATCGTTCAGCGCCTCGAAGCGCAGCTTGTCGCAGGCGTCGGAGGCGTTGGAAACCAGCTCGCGCAGGAAGATCTCGGGGTTGGAGTACAGCGAATGCGTGACCAGGTGCAGCAGTTGTGCAACTTCGGCCTGAAAAGAATGGGTTTGCTTGCTCATGCAGACAGTGTCCTATGTCCTATGGGTTCACAACAGGGAAAAAATCAGCCCTCATCTCGGGCCGGCGAGCGCATTATCAAGACCCCGCCGCCCCTGTGGCGGCGCAGGCTCTGGACGATTGTTCACTTTTTCGCCCTCACGGCGGGGCTGGCGCAGGGCTATAACTGCGCCACTTTCCGCTGTGCGGCGGACGGTGCGCGCAGGGCCCGGGCGCAATGGCGGGCCTGCTTCAGGAGATTTTCCATGCACAGCTCTGTTCAAAAATGGTCCGCAGAATTCCTCGGAACCCTGTGGCTGACCCTGGGCGGCTGCGGTGCGGCCGTGCTGGCCGCCGCCTTCCCGCAGGTGGGCATCGGCCTGGTCGGCGTCTCGCTGGCCTTCGGCCTGACGGTGCTCACGGGCGCCTATGCCTTCGGGCCCATCTCGGGCGGGCACTTCAACCCGGCCGTCTCCGTGGGCCTGGCCATGGGCGGGCGCTTTGCCTGGAGCGAACTGCCGGGCTACATCGTCTCGCAGGTGCTGGGCGCCATCACGGGCGCGGCCATCCTCTATGTGATCGCCACGGGCAAGGCCGGTGCCGACATCGGCGGCTTTGCCACCAACGGCTACGGCGCGCATTCGCCGGGCGGCTACGGCATGACGGCAGCCCTGGTCACCGAGGTGGTGATGACGGCCTTCTTCATCCTGGTCATCCTGGGCGCCACGGCCAAGCGCGCGGCAGCCGGCTTTGGCGGGCTGGCCATCGGCCTGTGCCTGACGCTGATCCACCTGATCTCTATTCCCGTGACCAATACCTCGGTCAATCCCGCGCGCAGCACGGGCCCGGCCCTGTTCGGCCCCGAGATCGCCATCTCGCAACTGTGGCTGTTCTGGGTGGCCCCCATCGTGGGTGCGCTGATCGGCGCCGTGATCTACAAGGCCCTGCTGGCCAACCCGGCCAACGAATAAGGCCAGGGACGGGCGCTGCAGGCGCCCCGCAGAAGACTCAAGCGGCTGGCGACAGCCGCTTTTTTCATTGAATCTTTGGTGAAACACGGTTTTCGTTTGTTGCATGGCGGCAACGCGAAGGACTTTCACCCGGCACAAACCAGCCAACTTTACGAAGCAGAAACCGAACACTAGTGATTCGCAATAACAATCCGCGGGCTTTCATCGGAGTGAACATGAGCAAAATCCAACAAATCCTCCCCCCCGCGAACCTCACCCAGCTGGCCCTTGCCGCTGCCCTGTGCCTCGCGGGCACCCCGGCCTTCGCGCAGACCAGCACCACGCTGGGCACCGTGAACGTGACGTCTTCGACCGAAGCGCCCGTCAAGACCGACAACGCCTCCTCGGCCAAGTTCACGGCCCCGCTGGTGGACACGCCCAAGACGGTGCAGGTCATCAACGAGGAAATCATCAAGCAGACCGGCGCGACAAGCCTGCAGGAAGCCCTGCGGTCCACGCCCGGCATCACCTTCGGCAACGGCGAAGGCGGCAACCCCTCGGGTGACCAGCCCTTCATCCGCGGCATGGATGCCCAGGCCAGCACCTTCGTGGACGGCATGCGCGACATTGCGGCCGGCACGCGCGAGGTGTTCAACCTGGAAGCGGTGGAAGTCATCAAGGGCGCCGATTCGGCCTATGCAGGCCGTGGCGGCGCTGGCGGCTCCATCAACCTGGTGACCAAGAAGTCCAGGAACGAGAACTTCATCAGCGGCGACGTGGGCCTGGGCACGGACAGCTACCGGCGCGCCACCATCGACGCCAACCGCGTGCTGGGCGAAGGCGTGGGCCTGCGCCTGAACGCCATGGTGCACGACGCCGACGTTCCCGGCCGCAGCGGCCCCGAGAACAAGCGCTGGGGCATCGCCCCCACGGTGACCTTCGGCATGGGCACGCCCACCGAGGTCTCGCTGTCCTGGCAGCACCTGCAGACCGACAACATTCCCGATGGCGGCGTGCCCTACCTGTACAGCAGCACGGCTGCGGCCGGCCTGCGCGGCGGCAGCGTGGTGCGTCCCACCTACGGCAACAACCGCGACAACTGGTACGGCCTGACCAGCCGCGACTACGAAAAGGAAAAGAGCGACCTGTTCACGGCCACCGTGGAGCACAAGTTCACCGACACCCAGAAGTTCCGCAACAGCCTGCGCTACAGCAAGACCGAACAGGACTACCTGTGGACCCAGCCCGACGACAGCAAGGGCAATGTCGTCAACGGCTATGTGTTCCGCCGTGGCAATGCACGCGTGGCCGACATCAAGACGCTGCAGAACCTCTCGGAATTCACGGGCAAGGCCCAGACCGGCAGCGTGGGCCACAGCTACTCGTTCGGCCTGGAACTGTCCAAGGAAAAGGCCGAGTCCCGCATCGCCGCGCTGCAGACCACCAACACCACCTGCACGGCCGCCAGCCTGTGGTGCGCCTCGCTGAACAACCCCGACAGCAGCCCGCTGTGGAACCTGCCCGTGACGCTGGGCGACCCCAGCCACAACCAGATCGACACCGTGGCGCTGTACGGCTTCGACACGCTGAAGTTCAACGACCAGTGGTTGCTCAATGCCGGCCTGCGCATGGACCACTACAAGCTCAGCTCCTCCGGCCCCGCCGGCCGCAACACGCCGGCCTATGACCTGAGCCGTTCGGACACATTGTTCAACTACCAGCTGGGCCTGGTCTACAAGCCGGCCACCAACGGCAGCATCTACGCCAGCATCGGCACCTCCTCGCGCCCCGGCGGCTCCATGCTGGGCAACGGCAACGAGGACCTGGGCATCTCCACCGACCAGCTGGCCAACCTCGCTCCCGAGAAGACCCGCTCGCTGGAGCTGGGCACCAAGTGGGACCTGATGGAAAAGCGCCTGGCGCTGACCGCCGCGCTGTTCCGCAACGACGTGACCAATGCGCGCATCACCGAAAACGGCGTCACCTACATGGGCGGCAACAAGGTGGTCAACGGTGTGGAGCTGGGCTTCACGGGCAGCGTGCTGCCGGGCCTGAGCGTCTTCGGCGGCTACACCTACATGGACAGCGAGCAGAAGAACGCCGGCGCGGGCAGCGTGGCCAATGGCCAGCCCTTCCCCAACACGCCCAAGCACAGCTTCAGCCTGTGGACCAGCTACAAGCCCATGGCCAAGCTGACCGTGGGCCTGGGCATCTACGCCCAGAGCAGCGTGAACCAGAGCTACATCCTGTCCACGGTGGATGGCGGCATCGTCACCAAGGGTGCCAGCGGCTATGCGCGCTACGACGCCATGGTGGCCTACCAGATCGACCGCAACCTGACCGTGCAGCTGAACCTGTACAACCTGGGCGACAAGGTCTACTACAGCGGCATCCGCTCGCCCCACTACGCGACCATGGCCGCAGGCCGCTCGGCCGTGGCCTCGCTCAAGTGGACGTACTGATCTGCTGATCGCCCCGCGCGAACGCGCAGCGGCTTGACGCTGCGCAGATCACCGCAAAGCCCCGCAGGCCATCGCCGCCTGCGGGCTTTTTTGCGGGACACTCGCTTATTCCCCCCTGAGGACCGCCTGCCATGATGCTCCGCATACCCGCCCTGCTCAGCCCCGACGAAGTGCGCCAGTGCCGCCAGGCGCTGGAGCAGGCCCCGTGGCAGGACGGCCGCGCCACGGCCGGCCCTCTGGCGGCCCAGGTCAAGGCCAACCTGCAGCTGCCGCTGGACAGCCAGGCAGGCCAGGCGATAGGCAACCTCATCCTCGACAAGCTGGGGGCCAGCGCGCTGTTCATGTCGGCCACCCTGCCGCTGAAGGTGCTGCCGCCGCGCTTCAACCGCTACGAGGGCGGCGGCACCTATGGCAACCATATAGACAACGCCATCTTCACCATCCCCGGCACGGCCATCAAGGTGCGCAGCGATGTCTCCACCACCGTGTTCTTCAGCGAGCCCGACGAGTACGAAGGCGGCGAGCTGATCGTGGAGGACACCTTCGGCCACCAGAGCGTGAAGCTGGCCGCAGGCGACGCCATCGTCTACCCCGGCACCAGCCTGCACCGCGTCAACCCCGTCACGCGCGGCACGCGCTACGCCAGCTTCTTCTGGACGCACAGCCTCGTGGCCTCGGACGAGAAGCGCCGCATCCTGTTCGACCTGGACCAGCAGATCCAGCAACTGACGGTGCGCCACCCGGGCGACCCCGCGCTTTCCGCGCTGTCCGGCACGTACCACAACCTGTTGCGGATGTGGTCGCAGGCCTAGTGGCACAGCCGCCAGGCAGCCGCATCAGAACCTGTAGCGGGCCGTGACCAGCACATTGCGCGGATCGCCATACACGCCCGTGCCATAGGAGCCCAGGCCCGGCATATAGGTCTTGTCGAACAGGTTGTTGACGTTCAGCGTCACCGACCACTGGCGGTCCACGTCGTAGCGCGCCATCAGGCCCACCAGCGCATAGGCGCGCTGGTCGGCGCGTGCATAGGGTGCGGAGGATTGCTGGTAGTAGGTCAGGCTCTGCCAAGCCAGCGAGCCGCCCACGGTCCACTGCGAGCCCAGCCGGTAGCTGGTGCTGAGCTTGAACAGGTGGCGCGGCTGGTTGGTGTTGACGGCGCTGAGGATCACATCGGGCTGGGCCGGCGCGCGCGAAGTACGGTAGGTGTAGCCGCCGTAGATGTTCCAGGCCGGCGTGATGCTGCCCGACACCTCCATCTCCACGCCCTTGCTGGTCACGCCGTCGATGGCCGCATAGACCTCTTCCCCGGTTTCCGGATTGGCGCTGACGTACTGCGCGGCATTGCGTTGCTGGATGTGGAACAGCGCCAGCGAGGCGTTGAGCCGGCCGTCCAGGAGCTCGCCCTTCACGCCCACTTCGCGGCTGCGGCCGGTGAGCGGCGGCAGCGGGCTGCCGGCTGCGTCCTTGTAGTAGGTCTGCGGATTGAAGATATCGGTCTGGCTGGCGTACAGCGACAGCTGGCGGTTCAGGTCATAGACCACGCCTGCATAGGGCACGGTCTTGTGCGCCACGCGCAGCGCGTTGTTCACGCCGTAGCTGCCGTCCAGGCCCGTGGTGTCGTCCAGCATGTCGTACCAGCTCACGCGCGCGCCCAGGATCACCGACAGGTCGTCCGTGGGCCGCAGGCGCGCGGCGCCGAAGACGCCCTTCTCCACGATGCGCGTCATGCGGTGGTCGCGCAGCTGGAAATCGGGCCGGGGCACCTGGCCGTCCCACTCGAAGTAGTTACCCACGGGGCCGTAGGCGTTGGTGTAGCCGGGCGCATGCCGGCGCTGGCGCGACCAGCTGGCGCCGAACGACAGCTCGTGCTCGCGCCCGAACAGCTGCAACGGCCCGGACAGCGCCGCATTCACGGCCTGCGTGGTGGCATCGGTGGGAATCTTGTTGGACAGCATGTTGATGCCCAGGCCGCTGACCGGGTCCACCATGCCGTGGGCGGCCACGCCGACCTCCACGTCGCGCGACTGGCGCAGCCGGCTGGCCGACAGGTCCGCCTTCCAGCCATTGCCGAAGCTGTGCTTGAGTTCGGCAAACAGGTTGGTGCTGTCGTTGTCCCAGTACGACCAGCGCGCGGCCGGGTTCAGCGAGGTGGGGAAATGCGTGCGGCTGCCATCCTTGAAGAACAGCGGGATGTGGCCGAAGCTGGCCCCGTTGGCGCGCGTCTGCATGTGGTCAATGCCCAGGCTGGCCACCGTGCTGGGACCCAGGTCGGCCTCGATGATGCCGTACAGGCTGCGCACGTTGCGGCTGTAGTCGTCCACATGGGACTTGGCGTTCTGCGCCACGGCCACCACGCGGGCGCGCACGCGGCCGTCCTCGGTCAGCGGCGCGGAGATGTCGCCCACGCCGCGCAACCGGTCATGGCTGCCGATGGCCGCCTCGGCCGAGGCCTGGAAGGTCTTGGTGGGCCGCTTGCGCACCAGGTTGACCACGGCCGACGGATAGCCCGCGCCCGTGAGCAGGCCGGTCGCTCCCTTGACCACTTCCACGCGGTCATAGATGGCGCTGTCGGCCAGCGAGGTGGTGTACTGGTTGGCCGAGTCCATGGTGTTGGGCACGCCGTCGAACTGGAAATTCTCGATGGCATAGCCGCGCGAGTAGAAGGTGGTGCGCTCGCTGTCGTTGCGGCCCACGGTAATGCCGGGTGTCTTCTCCAGCACCTCCGGCAGGCTGGTCAGGCCCTGGTCGTCCATCAGCTGGCGCGTGACCACGCTGACGGACTGCGGCGTCTCGCGCTGCGACAGGCCCAGCCGTGTGGCCGTGCTGGACTGGCGCGTGGCGTAGGAGCCCGTGCCTTCGGAGACCGCGCTGCGCTCGGCAGCCGCCGTCACGTTGACCGTGGCCAGCGTGGCGCCTGCAGCGGCAGCGGGCACCACCTGCTCCACCCGCCGCAGCGCATAGGCGCCGCTGGCCTGGCGCACGGCCTGCCAGGCGGTGCCGGCCAGCAGGGCCTCGAAGGCAGCCTCCACCGTGTAGCTGCCGCGCAGGCCCGCGCTGCGCTGTCCGGCCGTCTGCTCGGCCGTGAAGATCAGGGCCACGCCGGCCTGGGCGGCCGTGCTGCGCAAGGCGGCATCCAGCGGGCCGGCAGCGACGTCATAGCTGCGCTGGGCCTGGGCCAGCACGGCGGCGGGCATGAGCGCGATGGCCAGCGCCAGCGCGGGGCGGGGCATGAAAAGGGGTTGCATGGTCCTGGGTTCTCCCTGTGTTCCGATGTCGAAAATCAAAGCTCTCGGAAACAAGGAAGCGCGGCGCGGGAAATCGGGTCACCCCCGGCGCAAAAAAATGCGAAAAGGAAGAAAAAAGCCTCAGCCGCGCGCCTGCGCAGGCTCCACCACCACCCACCAGCGCGTGCGCCAGCGCAGTTGCACGGGCAGCGCACCGGGCAGCATGGCCAGCACGGCGTCCGTGCCATCGATGCCGCCTTCGTCCAGCGGGAACACGCCCGAGAACCGCAGCCCGGCCACGGCCGGATCGGCGTGCAGCCAGCCGGGGCGGTAGCGGTTGAGCTCGGCCAGGAAGTCGTCCAGGCGCTGGTTGTCCACCCACAATTGGCCCCGGCTCCAGGCGTCGTCCGCAGGGCCGGCCGGCTGCACCGTGCTCCAGCCCGTGCGCGTGAAGTCCATGGCCTCGCCCGACTGCAGACGCAGTGCGGATGCGCCTGTGCCGGCCGGGCGCAGTTCCACGGCGCGCTCGAACACCGCCACGCGCGCACCTGCATGGCTGCTGCGCACCATGAAGCGCGTGCCCAGGGCGCGCACGCGGCCGTGGGCGGTCTCCACCACAAAGGGCAGATCGCCCAACGTTCCTGCGGGATGGCCGGTGGTGAACAGCGCCTCGCCAGCCATCAGGCGCAGCCGGCGTTCGCTGCCGTCGAACTGCAAGGCCACGGCGCTGCCGGGGCCCAGCAGCATGTCCGTGCCGTCGGGCAGGGTCCAGCGGCGGCGCTGCGTGCCCGAGGCATAGTCGGCCGCCATCTGCTGCCACTGCGGCGTGCGGCTGGCCAGCCAGCCC